>CAJAXU010000187.1 GCA_903948045.1 uncultured beta proteobacterium
CCGTCTGATGCCCATGGTCTAGCCCGTTTTGACGGCACGGCGCTGTACGAGTACGCCGACCCGCGCGAGGGCTTCCACCAAGACTGGAACACGCTGATCTACAACTTCGGCCGCGTCGAGGTGCGCAATTTTCTGGTGGGCAATGCGCTGTACTGGCTGGAACACTTCGGCATCGACGGGCTGCGTGTCGACGCGGTGGCCTCCATGTTGTACCGCGACTACAGCCGGGCCGAGGGCCAATGGCTGCCCAACCGGCACGGCGGCCGCGAGAACCTGGAGGCCATCGCCTTTTTGCGGCTGATGAACCACACGGTCGGCGTGGAGCGGCCGGGCGCCATCACCCTGGCCGAAGAATCCACCGCCTTCCCCGGCGTGAGCCGCCCACCCAGTGCCGACCTGCAGGGCGGCGGGCTGGGCTTTCATTACAAGTGGAACATGGGCTGGATGCACGACACCTTGGCCTACATGGCCTTGGACCCGGTGCACCGCCAGCACCACCACGGCGAGATCACCTTCAGCCTGGTCTACGCGTTTGATGAGAATTTCGTGCTGCCGCTCTCGCACGACGAGGTGGTGCATGGCAAGGGCGCCATGCTGGCCAAGATGCCCGGCGACCGCTGGCAGCAGCTGGCCAACCTGCGCGCCTGCTATGGGCTCATGTTTGCCCACCCCGGCAAAAAGCTGCTGTTCATGGGCTGCGAGTTCGCGCAGCCCACCGAGTGGAACCATGACCTGAGCCTGGACTGGGGCCTGCTGGAGCAGCCCAGCCACCAGGGCGTACAGCGCCTGGTGCGCGATCTGAACCTGGTTTACCGCGCGCACCCCGCGCTGCACCAGCTCGACACCGAGGCCGCCGGTTTCGCCTGGCTCAGCCACGACGACGCGGCGCAGTCGGTGCTGGCTTTCGAGCGGCGCGCCCGCGATGGCAGCGCGCTGGTGGTGCTGTGCAACCTCACGCCGGTGCCCCGCCTGCGCTACCGTGTCGGTGTGCCGCAGGCCGGGCCGTGGCGTGAACTGCTCAACACCGATCAGGCGGTGTACGGCGGCAGCGGCCTGCCCAGCGCGCCCGGTGCCACGGAGGCGCTGCCGTGGCAGCAGCGGCCGCAGTCGCTGTGTCTGGACCTGCCGCCACTGGCATGCATCGTGCTGCAGCCGGTGGCATGACTGCCACCGCGAACCTGTCTGGTGCACCGGCCCTGCTGCCGGGCCAGGGCGACACTTTGGGCGCCGAACTCGGGCGCGACCGCATCGAGTTTGCGTTGGCAGCGCCCCATGCCCAAGCCGTGGAGCTATGTCTGTTTGATTCGGCAGGCGAGCGCGAGACCGCGCGCCTGCGCCTGCCCGAGCCGCAAGGCGGTGTCTGGCGTTGCGCGCTGCCGCTGGGGCCGGGCATCGGAGCTGGCCTGGTGTACGGCTGGCGCGTGTACGGCCCCTGGGCACCGCATGAGGGGCACCGTTTCAATCCGGCCAAACTGCTGCTGGACCCGGCGGCGCGTGCCGTGCTGGGCCGCTACACCGGCGACGACCTGCACCTGGGCCATGACCCGCACAGCCCGGCGGGGGATCTGCCCGACCTGCGCGACAACGCTGCCACCGCGCTCAAGGCGCGGGTCGTGGCCGATCTGCCCCCGACACGTGTGGCCCGGCCGCAGGTCGACCCGGCCCGGCGCGTGATCTACGAGCTGCACATCAAGGGCTTCACCGCGCTGCACCCGGCCGTGCCGGCCAGCCAGCGCGGCCGCTATGCCGGCCTGGCGCACCCGGCGGTGCTGGCCCATCTGCAACGCTTGGGCGTGACCACGGTCTGCCTGATGCCGGTGGCCCACCGCGCCGACGAGGCGCGGCTGCAGGTGCAGGGCCTGAGCAATTACTGGGGCTACAGCCCGGTGGCCTGGAGTGCGCCCGAGGTGCGCTACGCCAGTGAGGGCCCGGCCAGTGACCCGCGCGCCGAGTTTCGTGCCATGGTCGACGCGTTGCACGGCGCCGGGCTGGAGGTGGTGCTCGACGTGGTCTACAACCACACCGCCGAGCTCGATGAGTGGGGGCCCACGCTGTCGTTGCGCGGTATCGATAACGCGCTTTACTACCACCTGCTGCCCGGGCAACAGCAGCGTTACGCCAACTGGACCGGCTGCGGCAACTGTGTCAACTTCGATCAGCCACTGGTGCGGCGCCTGGTGCTGGAGAGCCTGCGCCGCTGGGTGCTCGAATTTGGCGTGGATGGTTTCCGCTTTGACCTGGCCCCGGTGCTGGCGCGCGGCGGCGGCACGGTGCAGGGCGCTTTTGCGGCCGACGCGCCGCTGCTGAAGGCCATCGCCGCTGACCCGGTGCTCCGCCCCTGCCTGATGATTGCCGAGCCCTGGGACATTGGCCCGGGTGGCTACCAGCTCGGTGGCTTTCCGCCCGGCTGGCTGGAGTGGAACGACCGCTTTCGCGACACCCAGCGCAGCTTCTGGCTGCATTGCCACAGCAGCCGGGGTGACATGGCCCGCCGGCTGGCCGGCTCCAGCGATGTGTTTGTGCCGGGCCAGCGCGGTGCCCACAGCAGCGTCAATTTCATCACCGCGCATGATGGCTTCACGCTGCGCGACCTGGTCAGCTACGCCCAGCGCCACAACCAGGCCAATGGCGAAGACAACCGCGATGGCCATGCCCACAACCTCAGCACCAACAATGGCATCGAGGGCGACACCGATGTGCCGGCCGTGCTGGCCCTGCGCGCGCGCCAGCAGCGCGTGTTGTTGGCCACGCTGCTGCTGTCGCTGGGCACGCCCATGCTGCTGGCCGGCGACGAGATCGGGCACAGCCAG
Source organism: uncultured beta proteobacterium (assembly GCA_903948045.1). Taxonomy (GTDB): domain Bacteria; phylum Pseudomonadota; class Gammaproteobacteria; order Burkholderiales; family Burkholderiaceae_C; genus Rhodoferax. The sequence continues at coordinate 2,811 of CAJAXU010000187.1, forward strand.
CGCGGCAACAACAACGCCTACTGCCAGGACAACACCATCACCTGGCTAGCCTGGGCCCACGCCGACCAGGCGCTGTGCACCTTTGTCCAGAGCGTGCTGGCACTGCGCCAGCGCTTGGTGCTGCTGCAGGCCGGCCAGTGGTGGCAGACCATGGCCTCGGCGCAGGGCCCGGCCGCGTATTGGTGCGACGCGGCCGGCCAGCCCTTGAGCGCTGCCGCCTGGGACGACCCTCGCAGCCAGGCGCTGGCGCTGCAGCTGCAGGGGGCCGGGCCGGGCGTGCTGCTGCTGCTCAACCCGCAGCCTGAGCCCGTGACCTTCGCCCTGCCACCCGGCGGCTGGCAGCTGCAGCTCGACACCAGCGCCACCACCAATGACCGGCTGCTCGGCGCCACAGAAACCCTGCCGGCTGGCACCCTGTGGCTGGCTGTGGCAGAGTCGGGTCTGGTCTGACCTCAACCAATTCCCCACCTAATCCAACCCGCCCCATCATGAGCCTGATCAGCCTGCCCACCCAACCCTATGCCGGCCAGCGCCCCGGCACCTCCGGCCTGCGCAAAAAAGTGACGGTGTTCCAGCAGCCGCTGTACCTGGAAAATTTTGTGCAGGCCCTGTTTGACGTGCTGCCCGCCGCCACCGGCCAGACCCTGGTGCTGGGCGGCGATGGCCGTTACCACAACCGGGTCGCTATCCAGAGCATCCTGCGCCTGGCAGCGGCCAAGGGTTACGCCCGGGTGCTGGTGGGGCAGGGCGGCATCCTGTCCACCCCGGCGGTCAGCGCGGTGATTCGGCGGCATGGCGCCAGTGGCGGCATTGTGCTGTCGGCCAGCCACAACCCCGGCGGGCCGGAGGGCGACTTCGGCATCAAGTACAACGTGGCCAACGGTGGCCCGGCGCCCGAGGCGCTGACCGAGGCCGTCTACCAGCGCAGCCTGCAGCTGCAGGTGATTCACAGCAGCGACAGCCCCGACCTGCCGCTCGATGCTCTGGCCACCCTGGCGCTCGACGGCATGGCCGTGGAGGTAATTGACCCGGTGGCCGACTATGCCGACCTGATGCGCAGCGTGTTTGATTTCGACGCCATCCGGCGCCTGCTGGCTTCGGGTTTTCGCTTGCGCTTGGACGCCATGTGGGCGGTGGGCGGGCCCTACGCCCGCGCCTTGTTGGAGGGAGAACTGGGCGCGCCGCCGGGCACCGTGGTCAACGCCGAGCCGCGCGAAGACTTTGGTGGGTTGCACCCGGACCCGAACCCGGTCAATGCCGCCGATCTGATCGCCCACCTGTTTGCCGCTGATGCGCCAGACATGGGGGCCGCCACCGATGGCGATGCCGACCGCAACATGATCGTCGGCCGGCATTTCGTGGTCTCGCCCTCCGACAGCCTGGCGGTGCTGGCCGCCTACGCGCGGCTGGTACCAGCCTACCAGGCCGGCCTGCGCGGCGTGGCGCGCTCCATGCCCAGCTCTACGGCGGTCGACCGGGTGGCGCAGGACCTGGGCATCCCCTGCTATGAGACGCCCACCGGCTGGAAGTTTTTTGGCAACCTGCTCGATGCCGGTCTGGTGACCCTGTGCGGCGAAGAAAGCTACGGCACCGGCTCCGACCATGTGCGTGAAAAAGACGGCCTGTGGGCCGTGCTGTTCTGGCTCAACCTGGTGGCGGTGACCGGGCAGCCGGTCGACATGCTGGTGCGTGAGCTCTGGCTCCGGCACGGCCGCTGTGTCTATTCGCGCCATGACTACGAGGGCATCGCGCCGGAGCGGGCGCAAGCCCTGATGCGTGAGCTGCGCGCTGCCTTGCCCTACTTGGCGGGCCAGACGCTGGCCGGGCAAACCGTGGCGCTGGCCGACGACTTTGCCTACACCGACCCGGTGGACGGCAGTGTGAGCCGGCAGCAGGGCGTGCGCGTGATCCTGCAGGATGGCTCGCGCCTGGTGTTTCGCCTCTCAGGCACCGGCACCGAGGGCGCCACACTGCGCCTCTACCTGGAGCGCCATGAGCCCGACCCGGCCCGCCATGACCTGCCGGTGCAGCAGGCCCTGGCGCCGCTGGTGATGCTGGCCGAGCAGCTGGCACGCGTGCGCCACTGGACCGGCATGGCCCAGCCCAGCGTCACGACCTGATCCCCGATAGCAAAACTACAAGCCCATAAGTAACAACAGCCAGGAGACAAGCATGCAAGACACCACCCCAGCCCCGGCCCCTTTTGACCGGCTGACGCAGCCCCACATGCTGGTGCGGCGCACCATCGCGCTGGTGTTGGCCGGCGGGCGCGGCTCGCGCCTGAAGCAGCTGACCGACCGGCGCGCCAAGCCGGCGGTGTACTTTGGCGGCAAGTTCCGCATCATCGATTTTTCGCTGTCGAACTGCGTCAACTCCGGCATCCGCCGCATTGGCGTCATCACCCAGTACAAGTCGCACTCGCTGCTGCGCCACCTGCAGCGCGGCTGGAGTTTTCTGCGCGCCGAACTCAATGAAATGGTTGACCTGCTGCCGGCCCAGCAACGCCTGGACGACGAACACTGGTACCGCGGCACCGCCGACGCCATCTACCAGAACCTGGACATCATCCAGTCCAGCAGTCCCGAGTACATCGTTGTGCTGGCCGGCGACCATGTGTACAAGATGGACTACTCGCTGATGCTGCAGGACCACGTCAGCAGCGGCGCTGATTGCACGGTGGGTTGCATCGAGGTGCCACGCGCCGAGGCCACGGCCTTTGGCGTGATGGCGATCGACGCCCGGCGCAAGATCATTGACTTTGTCGAAAAGCCGGCCCAGCCGCCGGCCATGCCGGGCAATGAGGCGCTGTCGCTGGCCAGCATGGGCATCTACATCTTCAACGCCCAGTACCTGTACCGCCTGCTCGACGAAGACCTTGCCAACCCTGCGTCGAGCCATGATTTTGGCAAGGACGTGATCCCGGTGGCGGTGCGTGAAGGCCGGGCCCAGGCCCACCCGTTTTCCATGTCCTGCGTGTCCACCTCGGCCCAGGCCAAACCCTACTGGCGCGATGTCGGCACCATTGACGCGTTTTGGGAGGCCAACCTCGACCTGGCCTCGGTCACGCCCGAGCTCGACATTTACGACAACGACTGGCCGATCTGGACCAACCAGCGCCAGCTGCCGCCGGCCAAGTTTGTGCAGGACGCGCAGGGCAAGCATGGCCTGACCATCAACACCATGGTGTCGGGTGGCTGCATCGTGTCGGGCTCCAATGTCAGCAACTCGGTGCTGTTTTCCAGCGTGCGGGTGCACTCGTTCTGCCAGATCGATCAGGCCGTGTTGCTGCCCAACACCACCATCGGGCGCGGCTGCCGCATCAGCAAGGTGGTGGTGGACCGTGGTTGCACCCTGCCCGAGGGCTTGGTGATCGGCGACGACCCCGAACTCGACGCCCGCCGCTTCGAGCGCACCAGCAATGGCGTGGTGCTGGTCACGCGCAACATGCTCAACCGGCTGGCCGACGCACCGGCCTGAGGCCTGCCCCAGACACGATGCGTATCCTGCAAGTCAGCGCCGAAATCTTTCCCCTGCTCAAGACCGGCGGGCTGGCCGACATTGCCGGCGCTTTGCCCCAGGCGCTGGCCGGCGCCGGCTGCGAGGTGCGCGCCGTCTTGCCCGGCTTTCCGGCCATCCGGCAGGCGCTGCTGGACTCGGTGTTGGTGGGCCAGTTCCTCACGCCCTGGGGTGAAACGGTTGGCGTGCGCCTGGGCCAGCTGGCTGGCGTGCCCGGCGGCGCCGGGCCGCTGAGCGCCTACGTACTGGAGGCACCAGCCCTGTATGACCGGCCGGGCAACCCCTATGAAGACGCCCAGCGCAGGCCCTATGCCGACAACCACCGCCGCTTTGCCGCGTTGGGTTGGGCCGCAGCGCACCTGGCGCACGGGCTCGATGGCGCCTGGGCGCCGCAGCTGGTGCACTGCCATGACTGGCATGCCGGGCTGGCGCCCGCTTGCCTCAAGCACTGGCCAGGCCCGGCCGCTGGCCACGTGCCCAGCGTCTACACCGTGCACAACCTGGCCTACCAGGGCGTCTTTGATGCCTCGGTCTTTACCGAGCTCGGCCTGCCGGCATCCGCCTTTGCGGTCGACGGCCTCGAATTTCACGGCCAGGTGTCGTTCATGAAGGCCGGCCTGTACTACGCCGACCACCTGAGCACCGTCAGCCCCGGCTATGCGCGTGAAATCCAGACGCCCGAGCAGGGCTGTGGCCTGGACGGCCTGCTGCGCGCGCGGCGCGACCACCTGAGCGGCATCCTGAATGCGGTTGACGAGACGGTGTGGAACCCAGCCACCGATACCCTGATCAGCCAACGCTTCCGGCCCGAGCGCCTGGCCGGCAAGGCCCTGTGCAAGGCTGCGCTGCAGCGCCACAGCGGGCTGGCCGAGCAGGCCGATGCGCCGCTGTTTGCGCTGGTCAGCCGCATCACCGGGCAAAAAGGCCTGCCGCTGGTGCTGGCCGGGGTGGACGAGATCGTGGCGCGCGGTGGGCAGTTGCTGGTGCTGGGCAGCGGCGAGGCCGACCTGGAGCAGGCCCTGCAACACCAGAGCCAGCGCTACCCCGGCCGCGTGGCAGTGCACCTGGGCTATGACGAGGCCCTGGCCCACCGCATGTTTGCCGGCAGCGATGTGACCCTGGTGCCCTCGTTGTTCGAGCCCTGCGGCCTGACCCAGATGTACGGCCTGAAATACGGCAGCCTGCCGCTGGTGCGCGGCGTGGGCGGCCTGGCCGACACCGTGACCGATGCCGACCTGGCCACGCTGGATGACCACA
>CAJAXU010000188.1 GCA_903948045.1 uncultured beta proteobacterium
CCCTGCACGCCGTCAAGCCGGCCGCTCGGCGGCTCACCGCCCACCGCAAACTCCAGGCTGACCAGCCAGGCGCCGGGCTGCAGCTCGGCACGGGCCTTGGCCAGCGCGCGCGCCATGCTCTCGGGCCGCTGGAACAGGTAGACCAGCTGGTAGCCGGACCAGTCGGCACGCCAGATGTCACCCTGCGTCACTTTGGCCCAGGGGCAGCGCCAGGCGCACAGCAGTTGCAAGGGCCGGCTCCACTCCAGGCCATGCAGCTCGGCCAGCGGGTAAGCGCGGCGCAGCGCTTGCAGGCCCTGGCCCAGGCCGCAACCGGCGTCCAGCACGCGGGCGCCTGGCGGCAACGGCGCAATATCTGGCAGATCATCGAGCGCGCCCTCGGGCGTCGGGAACAACGGCGCGTCGCGCCAGGCGTTGAGCGGATAGACCAGCAGCAACAGCGCCAGCGGCAGCAGCCAGGCCCAAGCCGGCACCGCCAGCACGCCCGACAGCGCCAGCGACAGCGGAAACCCCAGGCCAATCAGGGCGCGCCGCCACCAACTGCCACCCCAGACGCTGCCGAGCACGCCCACTAACGTGCCGCCCAGCAAGGCCAAGAGCACCGGGGCGCCCGCAGCGCCCGCCGCCAGAATCAGGGCCCAGGCCGCGGCCCAGGCCAACAGGGCGGGCAGCGGCCAGCGCAGGCTCACGCTGAGGCGTTCCCGCGCAGGCGCTCGATCAGGCCATTGAGCTCATCGAGCGAGCCAAACTGGATGCTGAGCTCGCCCATCTCTTCCAGGCGGCCAGCGCGTTTGACACGCTTCTTGACGCGCACCTCGACCTGGGCGGCCAGCAGGTCGGAGAGCTCTTCTTCCAGCCGCTTGAGGTCGCGCGACTTGTCTTTCTTCGGCTTGGTCGAGGTCAGGGTGAACTCGGCGCTGAGCTTTTTCACCAGGCTCTCGGCCTCGCGCACCGACATCTTGCGCGCGCTGATCTGGCTGGCAGCGGTGATCTGGGTGGCGCGGTCCAGCGCCAAGAGCGCGCGCGCGTGCCCCATGTCCAAGTCACCCGCCATCAGCATGGTTTGCACCGGCTCGGCCAGATTGAGCAGGCGCAGCAGGTTCGACGCCGCGCTGCGCGAGCGCCCCACGGCCTGCGCCGCCAGTTCGTGAGTGAGCCCGAACTCTTTGATCAGGCGCTGCAGGCCCTGGGCTTCCTCCAGCGGGTTGAGGTCTTCCCGCTGGATGTTTTCGATCAGCGCCATGGCCGCAGCGGCCTCGTTGGGCACGTCGCGCACCAGCACCGGCACGCTGTCCAGGCCGGCCAGACGCGCTGCGCGGAACCGCCGCTCACCGGCAATGATTTCGTACAGGCCCTGGTTGGCGCCGTCTTTGAGCTGGCGCACCAGGATCGGCTGCATGATGCCCTGCGCCTTGATCGATTCCGCCAACTCGTACAAGGCGCCCTCATCCATGTGGGTGCGCGGCTGGTACATGCCCGGCACCAGATCGACCAGACGCAGCGAGGCCGGCAGGCCCGGGCTGGCGCTGCTGGTGGCTGAGTCGTCAGCGGCGTTTTCGCTGACCTTGGGGCCGAGCAAGGCCTCCAGGCCTCGGCCCAGACCTTTGAGTTTCTTAGTTGCCATTGGTAGTGTCCTTGACGACGGTGGGAGTGGTTGCGCTTGGCGCGGAAGGGCCCGCCTGAAGCTGGCGCAGCATATGGTGACCTTCAGGCCAATCGCCTAGGCCGGAGTCAGCATTGAGGTGGCCGCGCGCACCCAGAGACACGAAACGGGCGCCCCAGTCACTGGCAAATTGCTGGGCCCGGGCCAAGCTGCAGTAGGGGTCGTTGCTGCTGCCCAGCAGCAGTGCCGGAAACGGCAACCGCGTTTGCTGGACTGGCGCCCAGCTGCGCAACACCGGGCGCAGCGACGGCAGTTCGGGGTCGCCAGACGCCACCAACAAAGCGCCCGCCACCCGGGCGGTCTGGCGCGAGTGGGCGGCCCAAGCCGCCACCAGCAGACAGCCCAGGCTGTGGCCGACCAGCCAGACCGGCGCGCTGCGCGCCAGCAACACCTCCTCCAGGCGGGCGATCCAGTCGCCGCGCAGCGGGCGCAACCAGTCGTGCTGCTCGACCCGCTCATAGCCGTGGCGCTGCTCCCAGCGGCTTTGCCAGTGCAGGGGGCCGGAGCTTTGCCAGCCCGGCAGGATCAACACGTCAGAATGGCGCATTACTATGAATTTAAGAGCAAGGTATGTAAGCGGGACAAGGGCTAGAGCCTGTTTTGTCTACATGGTTTTGATGCGCGTCACCATCTCCTGGGCAAAGCTGACGAAGGCCTGCGCACCCTTGCTGGACGGATCAAACACCACGCCGGGCAAGCCGTAGCTCGGCGCCTCGGCCAGCCGCACGTTGCGCGGGATCACGGTGTCGAACACCTTGTTGCCAAAGCGGGTCTTGAGTTGCTCGCTGACCTGCTGCTGCAGCATGATGCGCGGGTCAAACATCACGCGCAACAGACCGATGATGGCCAGGTCGCGGTTCAGGTTGGCGTGCACCTGTTTGATGGTGTTGACCAGATCGGCCAGCCCCTCCAGCGCGAAGTACTCACACTGCATCGGCACGATCACGCCGTGCGCACAGCACAGGCCGTTGAGCGTGAGCATGGACAGCGAAGGCGGGCAGTCGATCAGGATGAAGTCATAGTCTTCGTTCACCGCCGCCAACGCCTGCTTCAGGCGCTTTTCGCGTCGCTCCACATCCACCAGTTCAACCTCGGCGC
>CAJAXU010000189.1 GCA_903948045.1 uncultured beta proteobacterium
CTGACCAACTGGACGCCGCCTTCAAGGAACTGGCCCTGACACTGCCGTCTGAGACCTACATCGCCGAGCAGCTGCAGGTGGTGGACCCGCAACGCATTCACGCCGTGCGCGAGGCCATGCGCCTGCAACTCGCCACTGCGCTGCAAGCCGACTGGGCCTGGGCGTTTGAAGCGCACAAAGACAACGGCGGCTACCGGCCTGAACCGGTCTCGGCCGGCCGACGCGCCCTGGCCGGCATGGCACTGGCCCAGCTCTGCCTGGCCGCCCGAGACAGCGGCGACGCCGTCTGGCCCGGCAAGGCCTACCAGCGCTTCAAGGATGCCGACAACATGACAGACCGCTTCAACGCGCTGTCGGCCTTAGTCAACAGTGGTCACGAGCTTGCCGCCGCCGCGCTGGCGCGCTTTCATGCCCTGTTCAAGGGCGAAGATCTGGTGCTGGACAAATGGTTTGCCCTGCAGGGCGGCAGCTGCGACCGCGCCGGCCAGGTGCTGCCGGCGGTGCGCCAGCTCATGAACCACCCAGACTTCAACCTGCGCAACCCCAACCGCGCACGAAGCCTCATCTTCAGCTACTGCAGCGCCAACCCCGGCGCCTTTCACCGACAGGATGCCGCCGGCTATGTGTTCTGGAGCGAACGGGTGCTGGAGCTTGACAGCACCAACCCGCAGGTGGCGGCGCGCCTGGCCCGGGCCATGGACCGCTGGAAAAAGCTGGCCGAACCCTACCGCAGCGCGGCGCGCGAGGCCATCGCCCGCGTCGCCGCCAAGACCGAATTGAGCAACGACGTGCGCGAGGTGGTCAGCCGCGCGCTGGAGGACTGATATGGCGGCCAAAATCTCCCTCACCCGCTACCTGGTTGAACAGCAGCGCGTGGGCGGCCTCATCCCGTCGCAGCTGCGCCTACTGCTCGAAGTGGTGGCCCGCTCCTGCAAAAGCATCAGCCAGGCCGTCAACAAGGGGGCGCTGGGCGGCGTGCTGGGCAGCGCCGATAGCGAAAACGTGCAGGGCGAGGTGCAGAAAAAACTCGACATCATCGCCAACGAAGTGCTGATCGAGGCCAATGAATGGGGTGGCCACCTAGCCGCCATGGCCAGCGAAGAGATGGACAGCATCTACATCGTGCCCAACCGTTACCCACAGGGCGAATACCTGCTGCTGTTTGACCCGCTGGACGGCTCCAGCAACATCGACGTGAATGTGAGCATCGGCACCATCTTCAGCGTGCTGGTCAAACCCGAGGGCCAGGGCGTGTCGGAAGCCGACTTTCTGCAGGCCGGCGCGCGCCAGGTGGCGGCCGGCTACTGCGTGTACGGCCCGCAAACCACGCTGGTGCTGACCGTGGGCGCCGGCGTGGCCATGTTCACCCTGGACCGCGAACAGGGCTCGTTCACCCTGACGCAAGAGCATGTCCGCATCCCGGAAGACACCAAAGAATTTGCCATCAACATGAGCAATATGCGGCACTGGGCGCCGCCGGTACGCCGCTATATCGACGAATGCCTGCAGGGCAAAGAAGGCCCGCGCGGCAAAGACTTCAACATGCGCTGGATAGCCAGCATGGTGGCCGACGTGCACCGCATCCTGACCCGCGGCGGCGTGTTCATGTACCCCTGGGACCAGCGCGAGCCCGAGAAACCCGGCAAGCTGCGCCTGATGTACGAGGCCAACCCCATGAGCTGGCTGATCGAACAGGCCGGTGGCGCCGCCACCAACGGCCAGCAACGCATTCTGGACATCGCGCCGGCCAAGCTGCACGAACGCGTCAGCGTCATCCTCGGCTCCAAAAACGAGGTGGAGCGCGTCACCGGCTACCACGCTGAGTCCACGGGCGTGGCCTGAACCGCGACCGAAGAATCGTCATGCCCCGCACCCTCCTCGCCTTGCTGGTCGCAGCTGCCATGGCGGCGACAGCCCATGCCAACCACGAATCGGCCGATACCATCTTGAATCAGTTCCGGGTGATGGCGCCGCGCCTGCATGTGTTGCAGCCGGCCGCCACCCTCAGGCCGCTGCCTGCCAGTCAGGACGAAACGGCTAAAAAGCAGATCAGTGCGGACGTGCAGGCGCTGATGCGCGAGAGCTTCTCGGTGGTGGTGATTGACAAAGGCACGCTCATCGCCGAAGCCTATGGCAATGGCGCCCGGGCTGACCTGCCCGTGAACTCTTACTCTATGGCCAAGAGCCTGACAGCACTGGCCGTTGGCGAAGCCTTATGCGCCGGCAAGCTCAAAAGCCTGGACGACCTGGCGTCCAGCTATGTGCCTGCACTGGACGGCACCGCTTACGGCGCTGCCAGCTTACGCAACCTGCTGCGCTACACCAGCGGCGCCAAAGATCCGGGTGGGGACGGGTACGCCGGCATTCACAATGGGCGTGACTTTTACGCTGTGGCTCAGCACCAAATATCTCTGCTGGATCTGGCCCGCAAACATGGCGACAACAGCCGCTTCAAACAGGGCGAAAAGTTCATCTACAACGGCCTAGACTCCGAGACGCTGAGCCTGGTGCTGCGCACAGCCACCGGCATGTCACTGCCCAAGTGGTTTGAGGCCACGGTGTGGCAGAAGGCCGGCGCCGAACATCCGGCCGGCTGGTTCCTGGACCGTGACGGCAACGGCATTGCCGAAATTCTGATGTTTGCCACCACCCGGGACTTTGCCCGCGTTGGTGTGTACGTGCTGGAACGACTGACCGGCAGCAGCCCGGATGCTTGCATGAACACCTTTATCAAGGAAGCTGCCCAACCGCTGGTCGCCAAGGGCTACTGGGACGCAGCACCCCAGTTTGGCCTGGGACTGCATGTGGGCGCTGACGGCAATACCTGGTTTTTCGGGCACTCCAGCCAACGGGTGGGCATCAACGCCAAAACCGGCCGTGTTGTTGCCACCAATGGCTGGCGCGATTCGCGCAGCGTGGATGGGCTAGCGCGCCGACTGATCAGCCCGTGACAGACTGGCCTCGCAGTCTATAATTTGGGCAGGTTGCCGGTGTAGCTCAGTCGGTAGAGCAGCTCATTCGTAATGAGAAGGTCGGGTGTTCGATTCATCTCTCCGGCACCAATGAAATCAAGGGTCTGCCACTATGAAAATAGTAGCAGGCCCTTTCTCATTGGGGGGCTTGTAGACACTGTGTAGCCACTTATAGCTTGATGCCACCGGCACCCAGTTGACCAATACCAGGTCGGGCACTGGCGAAACGGCGGCGGCATATGCCGGCAGTCGTCGCGCTCAGACGCATCCCGGTCAGGTGCGATATCCGGCCCGAACAGAGTGACCTAGCTGGCCTCGGGTAGCCAGCCCAGTGCGTCCTGTTCCGGTTGAACTTCGGTCACTGTGCCCTGCTAGGCTTTGCTTGTTATGTCATGGCTACGGCGAAGTTCAATCGGATAGCGCCGAAATATAGGCCTGATAACTGTAGGTGCGATTTTTCTTTTGCCCGGTCAGCTCGGTCACGATGCCCAAAGCCTCCAGCACCTTCACCGCTGCATTGGCTGTGGGAAAAGTAGTGCCCAGCTTTTGGCGCACTTGGTCAATATTGAAGCGCGGCATCAGGGGCAACATTTCAAACAGGCGGTAGCTTGCGGGGCCTGATTTGGGCGACGCAAGCAGTTTGCGGCGGTCAGCCGCAAGCAGGGTCGCAATCGCCACAGTACCGCGCTCGGCATCCTGCGCGGCCACTGCCACGGCTTCCAGGAAAAACGCCACCCAGCCTTCCCAATCACCCTCGGTGCGCACATTGGACAGGCGGCGGTAATACTCGGCTTGGTGTTGCTTCAGGTAGCCGCTGAGGTACATCACCGGCTCGGGCAAAAGGCCCCAGTGCTCCAGCAATGCAGCAATCAGCAAGCGGCCTATGCGGCCATTGCCGTCCAGAAATGGGTGAATCGTCTCAAACTGGAGGTGTAGCAATGCGGTCTTGACCAGCGGAGGCAGCGGCTGCGCCGCATCGTGAATAAAACGCTCCATGTCTGTCAGCAATGCCGGTACCCGCTCGGGCGGTGGCGGTACAAACACCGCCTTACCAGGGCGCGTGCCACCGATCCAGTTTTGCGAACGACGCAATTCACCGGGTTGCTTGCCATTGCCCCGCACACCATCCAGCAGCAAGCGGTGCGCATCGCACAACAGACGCACACTCACCGGCAGTCCGGCCGGGTCCCGCAAGTGGCTCTGCACCAAGCGAAAGGCGCACAGGTAATTTGTCACCTCTTCCACATCGTCGGTATTGCTCACCGCAAAGCCTGCCTCCTCGTCGAACAAATCAACCAGCGTGGCCTGAGTGCCTTCGATCTGTGAAGTCAGGAGCGCTTCTTTGCGAATCGCGCTGTACAGCAGCCAATCCACCGAGGGCACCAAGCCAGCCACACCGGACAGCCGTGCCAGGGCCATTTCGGCAATCCGGCTGGCGTCCAAATAACATTCGACCGCCAACGCGGGCTTGGTCGGGGGCAGTGCGTGTGGCACAAATGCCCGTACGGATTCGCCCAAGGTGGTGGAGATCACGTAGGTGCCGGTGCTGCGCATAGTGTTAAAAAAATATTTAGTTTCAGAGGTTCAAATTAAAGAAATCTTTAGTAGAAAGCGCAAGTATGAAAGCCGGTTTGACTAGAGCAGTCTCGCCATTCCCTCGCGTCCAGTGCTGGCGCGTTACCATGCGGCCATGACTGCCCAACTCCAGAAAACCATCCCCGCCAGCGCCATCGCCATCACCGTGGTGGACGCCGCACGCTTCGCGCAACTCGCGCCGAGCCTGCCGGCCGCGACCCGGCAGTGGTTGCAGACCGTCGGGTTTACTGGCGCCCCCGACAGTCATGCCCTGGTGCCGGATGCGCAGGGCAAGCTGGCCCAGGTGTTCGCAGGCGTGGCCCGGGCGGACCATCCGTTTGCCTTATCCGCCTTGCCCACAGCCTTGCCAGAGGGGCGTTACCGCCTGTCCGACCAGGGGCTGGCGGTGCCCGCCGAGCAGGCCGCCATGTCCTGGGAACTGGGTGCCTACGAGTTCGACCTGTACAAACCACGGCGCCGTGCCGCGGCCCAGCTGCTGCTGGCACCCGACCAGGACGCCCAGCGCGGCGTCGCGCTGGCCACCGCCATGGCGGCCACGCGGGATCTGGTCAACACCCCGGCCGAACACATGGGCCCGGAAGAACTCGCCGCAGCCGCGCGCATGGTGGCCAAGCAACACGGCGCGAAATTCCGCCAAGTGGTGGGCGACGCGCTGCTGAAGCAGAACTTTCCAGCCATCCACGCTGTCGGGCGCGCCAGCACCCGGGCCCCGCGCCTGGTCGAGCTGACCTGGGGCAAGGCGCGGGATCCCCTGCTCTGCCTGGTCGGCAAGGGGGTGTGTTTTGACAGTGGTGGCCTGGACATCAAGGGCGCCGAGGGCATGCGCCAAATGAAAAAAGACATGGGTGGTGCGGCTAACGCACTCGGGCTCGCCGCGCTGGTGATGGCGCTCAAGCTGCCGGTACGCCTGCAGGTGCTGCTGCCCATGGTCGACAACGCCATTGCCGGTAATGCCTACCGGCCAGGGGATGTGTTCAAGACCCGCCAGGGCCTGCACATCGAAATCGGCAACACCGATGCCGAGGGCCGGGTTATTTTGTGTGACGCGCTGGCGTATGCCTGTGAAGGCAAGCCGGCGTTGGTGATCGACCTGGCCACGCTGACAGGCGCGGCCCGGGTGGCACTGGGGCCCCAACTGCCGGCGCTGTTTTGCCGCAAAATGGCCACCGCGCGCCAGTTGGTCGACCTGGGCCTGCAACTCGATGACCCTCTGTGGCACATGCCGCTGTGGGCGCCGTACCGGGCTGGTATCGAGAGCCCCATTGGCGACATCGTGAACACCGGCCGCAACGCGATGGCCGGGGCCATCAATGCGGCCCTGTTCCTGGAGTATTTCGTGCCCGAGTCGCAGGACTGGCTGCACATTGACCTGTTCGCCTGGAACGACGGCGCGCGAGCCGGCAGGCCGGTGGGGGGCGAGGCGCAGACCATCCGCACCTTGCTGGCCTACCTAGAGCAACGCTTCGCGTCCGGCACGGAGGCCTAGCAGGGCGTAGAATAAGGCGCTGGGCTCTGGTGCTTGTTGCATGTTGGCCATTCAAAACGCGGACATAAATGCCCGTCGGACCAATAGCGTGAACCATGCATAGCTTTCCCCCCGTTGATATTGTTTACCTCTGGGTTGATGGTAACGACACCCACTGGCGCGCCCGCAGGCGACTTGCGCTACAGCGTCTTAAGTTTACCGACCATGTGGACATGGCAGCCTACAGCAACGTCGAGGGTCGGTTTCGTGACAACGACGAGCTGAGGTACAGCTTACGGTCATTGGAACAATTTTTCCCCGGCCATGGTCATGTTTATCTGGTCACCGACCGGCAGACCCCGACGTGGTTGCGTCGGCACCCAGGACTGACGGTCATCGACCATCGTGAGCTGATCCCTGACTGCGCTTTGCCAACCTTTGATTCAGGGAACATTGAGTCTTACATCCATCTCATACCTGGTTTGTCAGAGCGCTACATTTACTTCAACGATGATGTATTTCTAGGTGCGCCGCTGGATTTGAAAAAGTGGTTTTTTGAAGGGGGCGTATTTGTTGGCTGGTCACACGATGCACCGGTCAGCGACGTCGCTTTGCAGCCGGGCTCCACGGCGCTGGAAAATGCTTGCCGTCGGTCTATTGCCTGGTTGCGCCATGATGCCGCCATATCTGAGCAGCCCACCTATGTGGGTGACTTTCGCACGTTCGCCCATTCGCCTCGCCCTATGCTCAAGTCGGTCGTGCTGGCCCTCGAGGACATAGCGCCCGAACTTTTTTCGTCGGTTCGCTCTACGGTGTTTCGCAGCTGGGAGCACCCTACCTTAGTGTCCGACTTTGTGTTGCGCTGGTCGCTAGTGCATGGCTTTGCAAAGGTAAAGGACTACCGGTTTTCCCATGTTTCAACGGGCGCTCCCGATGCCGACGCCGCACTGCAAGACATTGCACAGTGTTTTGGAAGCATCGACTTTTTTTGTGTCAACGACACCACCGACGATGCGCACGCCGACGACCCGCGTTTGAGCAGTGCGCGTCGTGTTTTAGCGGCCATGTTTCAAACGCCCTCGTCCTTTGAGAAGCCTGAGAGGGCGGGAACGTCCGCTGCACAGAATGCTTCAACCAGGCACCTCGAAACGGCGGGCTAGGTTTGCAGGGGTCATCCCTTGGTGTTATGTGTTGATCTTTGCTCAGTGTGTGCGCAGCGCGCGGCGCTTACTTGGGCATCAATACCGCGTCGATGACGTGGATCAGCCCGTTGGGCGCCGCGACGTCTGTCTTGGTGACGTTGGCCTCACCGTTGAGCTTGACGCTACCCTTCGCGCTGACCTTGAGGTTGCCACCATTCAGCGTGGTTGCGGTATTGCCGTCAAGCTTCATCACGTCGGCCGCCCCGACCTTGGGAGTTTGGCGAACGCCTCGTCGGTGGGGCAAAACTGGTGAACGGGCAGGTACCCTTGAGGGGCGATGCCATCTGGCCGGCGTTGGGAGCTTGAACTGCCAGTACCGTCACGCGTTACGCCTGAGCAAAGTCAAAGACTTTGCTGGTGTGATGGCGCTCACCGCGTGACCGAAGTCAAGTAGCGTAGGAAGCCGACTACCGCTTTGGCATTGGCTCCAAGCGGTAAGCGCGCTGGTCTAACGCCACTTCGCCTCAGGGCTTGCCGAGGTAATCGCGCTTGCCGATCTCGACGCCGCAGTGGCGCAGGATGGCGTAGGTCATGGACGAGTGGAAATAGATGTTGGGCAGGGCGTGGCCCAGCAAAAACTGCATGCCGGTGTAGTGGGTCTCAGTCTCGCCGCGCTTGACCACGATAGCTTTGTCTTCGGTGCCGTCAATCTGGCTGGCCGACACGCTTTCGATAAAAGCCACTGTCTTGGCCAGGCGTGCTTGCAGGTCGGCCACACTTTGTTCGGTATCCGCATAGGCCGGGATTTCCAGGCCGGCCAGCCGCGCCACCACGCCCTTGGCGGTGTCGGAGGCAATTTGCACCTGGCGCGTCATGTGCAGCATGTCGGGGAACAGGCGAAATTCCAGCAGGGTTTTGGGGTCGAGCTTTTTGGCCTCGATGTGGGCCTGCGCCTTGCCCAGCACGTGCGACAGGTTGTTGAGGGCGTTGACAAGGCGGGGCACGCTGGCCTGGTACATGGAGATGGTCATTGAAGAATCCTCTAGGTTGGGTTGGGGGAATGATGGGGGGTTTTGGCACGATGCTGGCGCAGGTGCAGCACCGCCAGGTACAGCGATACCGCCTGCAATGCGGCACAAAAGAAAAACGGGGCACCGATGCGCCAGTCACCGCGTGGCAGGTGTGACACCATGGCCAGCAATGGCGCGCCCAGCATGGGCGCCACCACGGCCATCAGGCTGTTGAGCGACGTGACGGCGCCCATGGTCTGTCCCTGGCTGTGGCCGTCTGCGGCGGACGAGATCATGCTTTGCACGGTGGTGGCCACGGTCACGCCAAACAGGTTGACGCCGATCACAACAAACATCATCCAGCCCTCAGTGGCGGCACCCCACAGCAGGTAGGCCAGCGTGGACGACACCAGACCGACGATGGCCAGCCGCTGCGGGCTGATCACCTTGAGCATGCGGCCGAGCAAAAAGCCCTGCACCGCCAGCGCCACCACCCCCACCGCCGCCAAAGACCAGCCGCTCTCACGCGGGCCCCAACCAAACTTGAAGGTGCCGTACAGCACCCAGCAGGTGTACAGCACGAATTGCGCCAGCCCGCTGAACGCCACCACCCCCACCAGCGGGCCAACGCCGCGCAGCTGCGCCAGCTTGTTCAAAGAGGTTACCGGGTTGGCGGTGCGCCAGTCAAAGCCCTTGCGCCGGCCGGCCGGCAGCGATTCGGGCAGCACAAAAAAACCGTAGGCCAGGTTCATCAAGGCCAACACGCCCGACACATAAAACGGCAAATGCAGATCAATGGCGCCGAGCAGACCGCCGAGCACCGGGCCGAAAATAAAGCCCAAGCCCATCATGGCACCCAGCAGACCAAACCGCTTGGCGCGTTGCTCAGGCGTCGAGATGTCCGCCACATAGGCGCTGGCGATAGCGGCATTGGCCTGCATGGCACCGCCCACAATGCGCCAAGCGATCAGCCCGGTGAGGGTGGTGGCCAGCGCGGTACCGAAAAAGCTCAGCGCCAAACCCAAAAAGCACAGCAGCAGCACGCGGCGACGGCCAAAATGGTCTGACAGTGCGCCCAGGATCGGCGAGCAGATGAAAGTGGCAGCGCCAAAAGTGCAGGCCGCCACCCCGTACCAGTAGGCCTGGTCGGCCTGCGAATCGCTGAACGCAGCCACCAGCGGCGGCAGGACCGGAATGATGACGCCGATGGCCATCATGTCGATCAGCACGGTCAGCATGATGAAGGGCATGGCCGCTTCACGGGAACGCAATGTATGTAGCATGGCTTGATTGTCAGGCTATTTCGGGGTGGGCATCGGTGCAAACCGCTGCCTATGCGCGACGCTCGACCAGGAAGTCACCCGCCTTAAAGCGGCTCAGCCGGTATGCCATGGTCCAGGTGGTCCAGGGCCAGTTGGTGCTGTTGCGGCCGTTTTTATCTAGAAAATAGCTGCTGCAACCGCTGTTCCAGACCGTGCGCTGCAATGCCGCCTGCGTCTGGCTGTTGTAGCGCTGGTATGCCACGGGCTCAACTGCGATCGTGGCGATGCGCTCCTGCCGGGCCGTCGTGATCGCCGACATAATGAATTTCAGCTGCGCCTCGATCATCACAAACGAGGACGAAAAAGTGTACAGATTGGGGCCGAAAGTCAAAAACAGATTTGGGCAGTCGGGTGCCATGGTGCCCAGATAGGCTGCTGGCGAACCGTGCCAGCGCTCGGACAGCGGCGTGCCTGAGGCGCCGACGATGCGCTGGGCAATCGGCGGGTTGGCCACCTCAAAGCCGGTGGCAAAAATAATGACGTCGGCCGCACAACGCTGGCCATCCTCGGCCACCAGCTCACTGCCCTCGACCCGCGCCACCCCGGGCAGTACACGCACATTGGGCTGGGCCAGCGCACGGTACCAGGTGTTCGACATCAGGATGCGTTTGCAGCCCAGGGCAAAGTCCGGGGTCAGCCGGGCCCGCAAGGACAGGTCTTTGACGCCGCGGGCGATATTTTTTTTGCCTGCGGCCTCCAGGCGTTTGATCAGGCGGGGGGATTTCAGGCTCCGGTTCAGCAGTTCGAACTGCAAATAAAGCAATTTTCGGAACAGTGACTGGGTGAAAGGGACCTTCTCGAACAGCCTTTGCCAGCGCGGCGAAATGAGCGCATCGATTTTGGGCAGAACCCAGGGTGGCGTGCGTTGAAACAGCGTCAGTTGCTGGACCTGACGCTGGATCATGGGCACAAACTGAATGGCGGAGGCGCCTGTACCAATAACAGCCACCCGCTTATCACGCAAATCGATGTCATGCCGCCAGCGCGACGAGTGAAAACCCAAACCTGTAAATGTCTCCAGACCAGGTACGCGGGGCATCACTGGCACATGCATCGGGCCGCAGGCCATGATCACGAAATCGGCCGTGAACCGGCCGGCGCTGGTCTCCAGTCGCCAGTGCCGCATCCCCGGATCCCAGACGGCCTGTTTGAGCTCGTGATTCACCCGCACGAACGGCATGACGCCGAAACGCGCGGCGACGGCCTGGCAATAGTCCCGGATCTCGGTCTGGGC
>CAJAXU010000190.1 GCA_903948045.1 uncultured beta proteobacterium
CCGCGCTCCAGAATCTGGGCCAGACGGGATTTGGTCTGTGCAAAGGACTGCAAAGGCAGCAACAGCAAGGCGGCGGTGGCCAACGCCAGCAACGGGGTGAACAGCTTTTTCATGTCAGGTTCCGGGTTAAGGTTGTATAGACGACTTTGGCGATGCTATCGCGACTGCGCCGCAAATTCAATAGGGCCGCTACTAACTTTACTGGAAATAAGGCGTGAATTAGACGCCTGAAGGGATTCCTGGCCGGCTGCGCAGGTTCGCCATCAGTGCGCCAATGCCAAAAGTCCAGGGGCTGATGCGGTCCGAGCGGTCAACTCGGTTCACAAGGCGGCCCAGCGCCGGCACCGACACGGTCACCACGTCATCGGTGTGGTGCGTGAAGCCCTGACCCGGTGCATCGCGGTCCCGGGTCGGGGCCAGCATGGTGCCCAGGAACATCATCATGCCGTCGGGGTACTGGTGGTGCCGGCCCATGGCCTGCGCCACCAGGTCGAGCGGGTCGCGGCTGATGCTGCTCATGGCGCCACGGTCCTCGAAGCTGAAGCCGTCCACACCATCCACCCGCAAGCTGATCTCGCACTGGCGCAAGTCGTCAATCCCGAAATGCGCGTCAAACAGACGAATGAAGGGGCCGATGGCGCAAGAGCCATTGTTGTCCTTGGCCTTGCCCAGCAGCAGCGCACTGCGGCCCTCAAAATCTCGCAAATTCACATCATTGCCCAGGGCAGCGCCCACCACCTGCCCAGTGGGGCTGACTGCCAGCACCAACTCGGGCTCTGGGTTGTTCCAACTCGAGCCAGGGTGCAGACCCACATCGTTGCCAGTGCCCACGGCAGCCAACTCCGGGGCTTTGGTGAAAATTTCAGCGTCCGGGCCAATGCCCACCTCCAGGTACTGCGACCAGGCGCCCCGCGCCTGCAGCACCCGCTTGACCTCCTGCGCCTCGGCCGAGCCGGGCCGAATGCCCGTCAGGTCCTGCCCCAATATCTGATGCAGGTCGCGCCGCAAGGCATCAGCCCGGCTGGCATCGCCCCGCGCCTGCTCCTCGATCACGCGCTCCAGCAAACTGGCAATGAAAGTCACGCCACTGGCCTTGATCACCTGCAAATCACAAGGCGCCAGCAGCCATGGCCGCCCGGCATCACGGCTGGCTTCCTCAGCATTGGCCAGCACATCCGGCCAACTGGCAATGACGGGCAAGCGCCCGGCGGCCAGGGCTTCACGCAAAGCAGCAGCCGGCTCGGGCAGCGCTAGCAGGGCACTGCTGGTCAGCGCCAAGGGCGACACATCATGCAAGTGGCCATCGTGCAGGGTCACCAGCACCGGCCCGGTGCCGGGGAGCCAAAGCCGCCCGATCAGCAATGCTCGCGTGTGGTCCGTGGGGAGTGTGTGAGTTAGCTGGGCTTGAAGGAATGTGGAGGTGGTCATAGTTGGCTAAGTTGTTAGTGAAATAGTAACCGGGGGCAGAGATTGGCGAAGATTTGCAAACCAGGAATTGCGCGCTAACCGTCCCGCAAGATCAGGCTGGTGGGGCGTTCGGCGCAGCGGCATCAAGGGGGAGCCCGCAGGGCGGAGGACAGCCGCGGAGCCGAATGCCACGCCGGCCTGATCCCGCAACAATGCAAGCGTAAAAAGGTTTGCCATAGCCAGACAAGACGTCACGACAACGAAGGAAAGACACCCAAACGGTAAACACGAAGCGCGTTGCCCCCAAACACAGCCGCTCGCTCTGCCTCAGTCAGATGCGCAGTGAACTGCTGACACGCCTGCGACCAGCCGGCATAGCTGCCCGCCAGTTCCAATACCGGCCAGTCGCTGCCCCACAACACACGGTCCGGCCCAAAACAGGCCAGCACGTGCTCGGCCCAACGGCGACAAACCTGCGGCACCGGGTGAGGGCCGGCTTCAGTCACCATGCCGGACAGTTTACAAACCGCCGTAGTGTGTGTGGCCAGCGCATGCATTTGATCGGCCCACGGCTGCCACGTACCGGCGGCCATATCGGGCTTGGCGGAATGGTCGATCACGATACTCAGGCTAGGGTGCCGCTCGGCCAGGGTCAGCAGGCGCGGCAGGTGCACCGGCTTGACCAGCGCGTCAAACACCAGCCCCAGATCCGCCATCAGCGCCAATAGGGGCTGCAGCGCCGGTTGCAATATCCAGTCCGGGTCCGGGATGTCTTGCAACATCGGGCGCAACCCCTTGAGCTTGGGGTGCCGGGCCAGGGCCTGGATGCGCTGCGCCGCGTCGGGCGCCAGCCAGTCCACCCAGCCGACCACCCCCAACACGCTGGGGTGACGCTCGGCCAGCGCCAGCAAGTGCCAGGTCTCGGCCTCGGTCGGGGCCGCTTGCACCAAAATGCCGCCGGTGACACCCGCCGCTAGGGCTTGCGCCTGCCAGTCGGGCACGTTCACATCGCGATAAATAGGGCTCAGCGCCGGCGTGAGCCAGCCGTAGTCGCCGCGCGCCAACTGCCAGCTGTGAAAGTGGGCGTCGATCCGCATCAGGCGCCACGCGGTGTCGGCGCCTCGGCCGGCAACAGGCCGGCGTCGCGCAGGGCCTGCCAGAAACCGGCGGGGATCGGTTGCCGCAGCATGGCCATGGCGTCCTGCCACTCTGAGGCCTGGCGCGCACCCAGCATCACCACCTCGATGGCGGGGTGGGCCAGCGGAAACTGCAAGGCGGCGGCGCGCAGTGGCACGCCATGGGCGTCACAGATCGCCTCCACAGCCGCCACCCGCGCCACCCAGTGCTGCGCAGCCGGGGCGTAGTTGAAGCGCAGCTCAGTGCCAGCGCGCACACCGGTCGCCAAAATGCCAGAGTTGAACACGCCGCCCAGCGCAATGCGCACACCGAGCGACTGGCACAGCGGCAGCAACTCGGCCAGCGCGCTGTGGTCAATCAGGCTGTATCGGCCGGCCAGCAGCAGGCAGTCAATGCCAGCGTCGGCACGCATGCCGCGAAGCACATCCAGGCACACCTGCACGTCATTCACACCCAGGCCGACGTGGCGCAGCAGGCCTTGACGGCGCATCGCGTGCAACTCGGGCAATGCCTCGTGCAGCACCTGTTGGAGCACTGGCGAGTAGTGCGCACCATGGTTGACGGCATCGCAGTCATGCACAAACACCGTGTCCATACCGGCCAGGCCCAGCCGCTGCAGGCTGTCTTCAACGCTGCGGCGCACCCCTTGTGCCGAAAAATCCCAGTGCTGGTTGAAGGGCAGGCCATCAACAAAGCCATTTTGAGCACGCTGCGCCTGCGAATCCGGCGTCAGCAGCCGGCCCACCTTGCTCGACAAGGCAAAGCCCCCCGGCGCCTGCCCACGCAGCATCTGGCCAAAACGCAGTTCGCTCAGGCCGTGGCCGTAATGCGGCGCCGTGTCAAACGAGCGGCAGCCGTCGGCCAGCGCCGCCGCAAACAAGGCGTCCACCTGCGCCGGCGGCACCGGCGCAAACATATTGCCCAGCGGCGCACCGCCCAGTCCCAGCGGCAGGCCGTCGCGGGTGGGCGGAAAAATCGGTGTTGTTGTCATAGGTTCAGAAGTTCAGCGCGCCAGATAGGCCTCACCCAAGGGCCGCGCGCCGTTGAGGCCACCGTAACTCAAACCCCCATGCCCGGGCGGCGGGTGGCCGAACCAGCGCTCGTCACGCGCGTCGGCTGCCGCCTGCCAGCGCACATCGCAAGACAGGCGCACCTGGCCGCCCGCCAGCCGGTTGTCGCAGGAGCCATGCAGGGTGAACATATCAAACAGCATCACATCGCCGGCCTGGAACGCCGTGGTCAGCAGCCGGGTCTGGCGGCTTTGGGCGAAGGCGATGGCATCTTCGGGAAACGAGCCAGGCAGGCTGTCGCGGTCCACATCCACGCCGCGGTAGCGCGCGATCACGTCCTCAAACCGGTTGGAGCCCTCCACAACCACCAGCGGCCCGGCGCGCAGCGGCACATCGCCCAAGGGAACCCAGGCCGTCACCACCCGCTGCGAGCCACGGTTCATATAGACGTGGTCGAAATGCAGCGGGCTGGCCCGGCCCTGGGTCATGGTGCGCAGCCACAAAAAATCAAAGGGCACGGTGGCGCAGCCCAGCACCGCCGCCGACAGCTCGGCCAGCGCCGGGCCGTGCGTCAGGCGACGCAGCGCGGGTGACTCGCACACCTGCCGCCAAAAGGCACCCAGGTCCGGGTGCAAGGCGGCTCGCTGGCTGCGGCCGGTGGCCAGCGCGGCCTGGGCTGGCTCGGCAATTTCGCCCACGCTGGCCAGCTGCTGCAGCACCGCATGCCGGGCCGCCAGCACATCCGCGCGCGGCAGGGCGCCGCGCAGCAACACATAGCCGTCGCGCGCCAGATGCTGCGGCAGTTGGTCCAGCTGCGCACGCCAGTCAGGTACCTCGCGCAGCGGCCCCATCACAGCGGCTGGCACTTCAGCGCCGGCGATGAAAGCGGCATCACCCTGTGACGGGGCATCTGCAAAAGCAATGGGCATGGTTGGCACTGAGGACAAAGACGTGAGTACAAAGACGTTGACATGCAACAAGAGCGCCTGATACTATTGCTAACATGTTAGTTCGTCAACAGCAATTCTCTTAATCTGGCCAGCCCCATGCTCAAAGGCCTGTCGCCCCTGCTCTCACCCGATTTGCTGCACGTGCTGGCGTCCATGGGCCATGGCGACGAGATTGTGCTGGCCGACGCCAATTTCCCGGCCGCCACCCATGCCAAACGCCTGATCCGCTTGCCCGGCCTGTCAGCACCTTCCGTGTTGGACGCCGTGCTGGCGGTGCTGCCACTCGACAGCTTTGTGACCCATGCCGCACTGACCATGCAGGTGGTAGGCGATTCAAGCAGCGTGCCGCCGGCCGTGGCCGAGTTCAACACCCTGCTGCGCCAACACGGTCACGCCGAGGCTGGCTCGCTAGAGCGTTTTGCCTTTTACGAACGCGCCGCGCAAGCCTTTGCCGTGGTGGCCACCGGCGAGGGCCGCATCTACGGCAACATTCTGCTTAAAAAAGGCGTTCTAGCCTTATGAGAGTAGGCGCTCTAGCTACAAAATCAGTAGCAAATGACAGCAGCCTCAGCCCGGGGCCAGACGCCGTGAGCCAACGTGTGCGCGCTTACCAGGGCTTCACCCAGCAGATCCTGAGCGGCGCCATCCTGCCCGGGCAGTTCATCTCGCAGCGCGAACTCATGACGCTGCTGGACATGCCGCTGGGTGCCGTGCGCGAGATGATCCCGCGCCTGGAGGCGGGCGGGCTGATCAAGACCGTGCCGCAACGGGGTTTGCAGATCGCCCATGTGGACCTCAAGCTGATCCGCAACGCCTTTCAGGTGCGCAGCATGATCGAGCGCGAGGCGGTACTGGCCTTTGTGCAGAGCGCCAGCGACGCCGAGCTGGAGGCCATCGAGCAGGCACACCAACAGATTCTGGCGCGCGCCAGCGCCGCCACCGCCACCGACGCCCAACTGCTGGACGACGCCCAGGCGCTGGACTGGGGCCTGCACGACCGCATGGTCGACGCACTGGGCAATGAGATCGTGTCTGAGCTCTACCGCGTCAACAGCCTGCGGGTGCGCTTGATCAAGCTGGAGCAGAGCGTCATCACCCCGGCGCGCCTGATCCCGGCGATGCAAGAGCATCTCAGTTTCATCGCGGCGCTGCGCCAGCGCGACGCCGCACAAGCGGCCGCCCTGCTCGACGCCCACATCAACAGTGCCCGCAGCCGGGTCATCAACACCCCCCACCCTTAAGGAGCCCCTCTTTGAAACCTGCCATCCACGGCCTCTGGCCCGCCCTGCTCCTGCCGCTGCTGCCCGACGGCGAACCCGACACTGCGCTGGCCATCGCCCACGCCCAGCGCATGCTCAAAGCCGGCTGCGACGGCGTCACCCTGTTTGGCACCACCGGCGAAGGCCCAGCCTTCACCGTGGCCGAGCGGCAGTCGCTGCTCGAATCGATGCTGGGCAGCGGCATCCGGCCAGACCAGGTGGTGGTCACCACCACCGCGTCCGCGCTGGGCGACGCCATCACCCTGGGCCGGCACGCCAGCCGGCTCGGCGTGCACCGCCACCTGTACATGCCGCCGTTTTATTACAACCAGCCGCGCGACGCCGGTGTGGTCGACGCCGTGTCGCAGGTCATCCGGGGCATCGGCAATGACGCGGTCAAAGTGCTGCTGTACCACTTCCCAGCGATGAGCACTTACAGCTTTTCGCATGCGGCGATTGCAGAGCTGCTGAGTCGGCATCCGGACCAGATCGCCGGCGTCAAGGACAGCGGCGGTGACCTGGCGCACGCGTTGGCCCTGGTGCAGGCTTTTCCGGGCTTGGCGGTGCTGGTGGGGTCTGAGCCCCATGTGGCCCCAGTGATGCTGACCGGTGGCGCCGGCTCCATCAATGGCCTGGGCAATATTGCGCCGGGCCTGATGCGCCGGGTGATTGCCGCCCCAGCCCAAGTCAGCGCTGAAGACACTCAGCTCATGACCGCCCTGCTCGCCTTGCTGTCGGTCAAGCCCGGCATGCCATTTGTTGGCGTGTACAAAACCATGCTGGCCGAACAGACCGGCGACGACCGCTGGCTGGCGATGCGCGCGCCCCTCTGTCCTCTGGATAACACTGAGGCGCAAACCGTCAGACAAGGGTATCGTGCGATAGGCGCACTGCTTGCCCGTATTTAAACCAATAACTTTCAACCCCACTAGGAGACTACTGCATGACAACCCAACAAATCACCCGCCGCACCCTGCTTGGCGCCACCGCCGCTCTGGGCGCCACCGCCGCCCTGCCCGCGCTTGCCCAGGGCAAAGTGATGCTGCGCATCTCGACACCGGCGGTGCCAGAAGACTGGCACGGCAAGATGTGGACCGTCTTCAAAGATTCACTCGACAAGAGCGCCCCCGGTGAATTTGACGTCCAGATCAACCTGAACGGCTCGCTGTTCAAACAGGGCACGGAGCCGGCCGCCATGGCGCGCGGCAACTTGGAGCTGGCCGCTATTTCGGCCCAAGACATCGCCAAAATCCTGCCCGAATACTCGATCTACACCGCCGGCTACCTGATCCGCGACCCGGACCACCAGCAAAAAGTGTTCAACGGCCCGATCGGCGCCGAAATGTACAAGGCCGTGGCCGAGAAGATGGACGTACAGATCTTGGGCATTGGCTACCTGGGCAGCCGTCAGGTCAATCTGCGCGAAGTGCGCAACGTCAAAACGCCGGCCGACCTTAAAGGCGTCAAGCTGCGCATGCCCGGCTCCAAAGAGTGGCTGTTCCTGGGCGAAGCCCTGGGCGCCACGCCTACGCCGCTGGCCTTTGGCGAGGTCTACCTCGGCCTGAAAACCGGCACCGTGGACGGCCAAGACAACCCACTGCCTTCGGTCCGCGCCGCCAAGTTCTATGAGGTCACCAAGCAAATCGTGCTGACCAGCCACCTGACAGATGGCATCTTCATTGCCATTTCCAGCAAGAGCTACAACGCCATGAGCGCGGCGCAAAAGCAAAAGGTCAACGCCGCCACGCAAGCGGCCATTGCCTTCAACAACGAGAACCGCATCAAGGAAGAGGCGCAACTGGTCGATTTCTTCAAGAAAGAAGGCTTGCAGGTCACCACACCGGACGTGGAAGCCTTCCGCAAAACCGTGCAGGCGGCCTACCAGAACTCGGACTACGCCAAGGTCTGGCCCAAGGGCTTGGTTGATCGTATCAACGCCGTCAAGTGAACCTGTCCCGCTGGCTCAAGGCCGCCGCCAACGCCATTGGCGGCGGCCTTTTCCTCACGCTGTTCGTGGTGTTCGTGATCCAGATCACGGCCCGCTTCGGCTTCAACAAACCCCTGGCATGGACCGATGAGGCAGCCGTCATCCTTTACATCTGGGTGATCATGTGGGCGGCCGCCTTCATCGTGCCCGAGCGTGAGCAGGTGATGTTTGACCTGATCTGGAACAGCGTGAGCCGCCCGGTACGCAAGCTGATGCGCATCACTGGCAACCTGCTTGTCGGTGGCCTGGCCATGGCCAGCGTGCCAGCCACCTGGGACTATGTGCATTTCATGGCGCGCGAAGGCACGCCGGTGCTCAACCTGCCCTTCATGTGGGTGTTTTTGCCCCTGGTCTTTTTGATGGTGTCACTGACGCTGCGCTGTGCCTGGGCCATCTGGCAGGCGCTGCAGGGCCGGGGCCTGGACGCGGAGTTAAATCTGTCATGACCACCGGTATTCTGATTTTGGCGGGCGTGCTGGTAGCCGGCATGCTGCTGCGCATGCCCATTGGCTTTTCGATGCTGGCCTCGGGCGTGGCCTATTTGTTGGTTAAACGGCAAGACGTGGGCCTGGTGGCCGAGCAGGTGGGTAACGGCCTTTACAACAGCTATGTTCTGCTGGCGGTGCCCATGTTTGTGTTCGCTGCCAACATCATGAACGCCGGCACGGTAAGCGAGCGCATTTTTGACTTCTGCCGCATCCTGGTCGGGCGCATGCGAGGCGGCCTGGCGCAGGTGGATATTCTGGTCAGCGTCATCTTCTCCGGCATGAGCGGCAGCGCCATTGCCGACGCGGCTGGCCCGGGCCTGGTCACCATCCGCCAGATGCTCAAAAAACCCGGCTACACGCGCGGCTTTGCCGGCGCGGTGGTGGTGGCCAGCGCCACCTTGGGGCCCATCATTCCGCCCTCTATCCCGATGGTCATCTACGCCCTGGTGTCAGGCGCCTCGGTCGGCGCCCTGTTTTTGGGTGGCGTGGTGCCGGGCCTGCTGATGGCATTGCTGATGATGGTCGTGGTGTACATCATGGCCGTCAAACGCAATATGCCGCGCGACGAGCCGGTGCCACGCGGCGAATGGGGCGGCCTGATTTTGCGTGGCGCGCTGCCGCTGTCCATGCCCATCGTGCTGCTGGGCGGCATCTACTCGGGGGTGTTCACCCCGACCGAGGCCGCCGCCGTGGCCGCGCTACACGCCCTGGTGCTGTCGGCCTTTGTATTTCGGGCCCTGACCTGGCGCAGCTTCTGGGGCGTGGTGCTGGAGTCGACCCGCGGCAGCGCGGTCATCACCATCATTCTGGCTGGCTCCTTCATGCTCAACTACGCCTTCACCGCCGAGGGCGTGCCGCAGGCGATGGCGCTATGGGTCGACAGCATGCAGCTGTCGCCCACCAAGTTCCTGCTGCTGGTGAATGTGATGTTCCTGGTGCTGGGCTGCTTTCTGGATGTATCGGTACTGCTGTTGGTATTTGTGCCTATGCTGATACCGGCAGCCAAATTGCTGGGTGTGGACCTGGTGCACTTTGGCGTGCTGGAGATCG
>CAJAXU010000191.1 GCA_903948045.1 uncultured beta proteobacterium
CCCCCAGCAGGCTACCGATCACTGATCGGGTTTCGTTGCCTTCCACGGCGACGCTCATCCATGCGCTGATCTGCTGTGGCTGTGCGTCGGGCCGCAACCGTACGGTGTAGCCGACGATGGTGCCGGCGTCTTCGAGTTTGGCGATACGGTTGCCCACCGTGCCCCGTGAGACCCCCAGTTTTCTGGCGAGGATGGCGACACTGGTACGCGCATCCTGGCGAAGCAGGGAAAGCAGCTGCTGGTCTATGGCATCTATTTTTATCATTATGGGAATTTTTAATATCAATATGACAATATTTTATTAAAAAGATAGAATTTTTGGCGATTTACATTGACATGTCCTGTCACGACACTGTCGGTCTTTCCTCTGACTGTTTCAGTCCGCCACACACCATGCACACGCCGACACCCACCCAAACCCATTTCCTGAGCGCCGACGATGTCGTAGCCATCGTGCGGACCCTTGGCGTGGCCGAATGCCTGCGTGGCATGGCCGAAGCCATCCGCGCAGACTACCTTCGCTGGCACGATTTCGACAAGCAGGCGCGGGTCGCCAGCCATTCCGAGACTGGCGTCATCGAACTGATGCCGGTCTCGGACGGCGACACCTATGCCTTCAAGTACGTCAATGGACATCCGTCCAACGGCCGGTTTGGTCTTCCGACCGTCATGGCCTTTGGTGTCCTGGCTGATGTGGCTACCGGGGTGCCGGTGCTGCTGAGCGAATTGACCCTGGCCACCGCCATCCGCACTGCGGCCATGTCGGTGGTGGCGGCCCGTGTTCTGGCCCGCGCCGATGCGGCCTGCATGGCCTTGATTGGCAATGGCGCCCAGAGTGAGTTTCAGGCACTGGCATTCCACCATCTGTTGGGAATTAGCGAGATCCGGGTGTTTGATGCCGATCCGGCCGCCACGCACAAGCTCATGGTCAACCTAGAGCAAACCGGCCTGCGTGTCGTGGCATGCAAAAGCACAAAAGACGCCGTGCGGGGCGCCGATATCGTGACAACGGTCACCGCCGATAAGACCAACGCCACCATCATCACGCCCGACATGCTTGAGCCGGGCATGCACATCAACGGCGTGGGCGGCGATTGCCCGGGCAAAACTGAGCTGCATCCCGATGTGTTGCGCGCTGCCCGCGTATTCGTGGAGTACGAGCCGCAGACCCGCGTGGAGGGCGATCTGCAACACCTGGAGGCCGCTTTCCCAGTCACTGAAATCTGGCGCGTACTTCAAGGCCAGGCACAGGGACGGGTTGCGCGCCAGGAAGTGACCGTCTTTGACTCGGTCGGGTTTGCACTCGAAGACTACTCCGCCTTGCGCTATCTGCACGCTTGCGCCCGCAAGTTGGGCGTGGGGCAAGCCATCACATTGATTCCGGCGCTGGTCAATCCGAAGAATCTTTTTGGTTCGGTCCATTCCATCGCCGAGGCGCAAGCACCCACCGCAACTTTAGTGCTGGCCTGATGGTGGAGCACATGGCCTCACCATGCGCTCCGGGTGGCGATCTGGCCGCAGGAGTTTGCCGTCCTAAAGGCGGCCACGCGCGTTCAGGCCTCAGAGGCCGTTCAGTCAGGACGCCTTCGCGCCTTGGCCCAGGTAATGCGCCACGATGGCCGGATCGGCAGCCAGGGCTGCGCTCGGGCCTTCATGCACCACCCGGCCCTGCTCGATGACGTAGGCGCGGTCGGTCGCCAGCAAGGCCTGGCGGGCATTCTGCTCGACCAGCAGAATGGTCAGACCTTGAGCGTTGAGCATGCGCAGCGCTTCGAACACCTGGATCACAATCACCGGCGCCAAACCCAGGCTGGGCTCGTCAAGCAGCAGCAGACGTGGCGCACCCATGAGTGCCCGGCCAATGGCCAGCATTTGCTGTTGGCCGCCGCTGAGTGAGCCGGCACGCTGCTCCCGGCGCTCTGCCAGTATCGGAAACAAGGCGTGGATGCGCTCCAGCGAGTAGGTCGAGGCCCTGCCAGACAATGCGGTTGCCCCCAGCGTGAGGTTTTCACGCACACTGAGGTTGGGCAGGACCTGGCGCCCTTCGGGTACCTGCAGCAGGCCCTTGCGGGCCACGTTCCAGGGGGCCACCCCCACCAGTTCCTGGCCCATGAAGCGAATCGATCCCGCCGTGGGTCGCACAACACCGCTCAGACAGTTCAACAAGGTGGACTTGCCAGCGCCATTGGGCCCGATCAAGGCCACAAACTCGCCCTCGTGCACGGTCAGGGAGGCGCCGCGCAGCGCCTTGATGCCGCTGTAGGCTGCGCTGAGATTGTTCACCGTCAGCATGGCAGATGCGTCGGCAGGGGTATGGCGCACGGTGTTCATGCGGGGGTCAGGCGCCCAGGTAGGCGGTGATCACCGCAGGGTTGTTGACGACTTCGGTCGGCGTGCCGGATGCAATCATGCGGCCACTGTCGAGCACGTAGATGTGGTGGCAGAGCTGCGTCACAAAGCGCACGTTGTGCTCGATGAGCAAAACGCCCATGCCCTCCCGCGCCAGCCGGGTGAAGATCTCGCCCAGTTCAGCGGCCTCTACATCATTCATGCCGGCCACCGGTTCGTCGAGCAGGATCAAGGCGGGCTCGGACGCCAGGGCGCGCATCATTTCCACACGGCGCTGGTGGCCATACGCCAGGCCACCAGCTTCGTGCTCAGCCAGGTGCGCCATGCCGAAGAGTTCCAGCAATGCCAGCGCGCGCGCGCGCAGGCTGACGGTCTCCTTGCGGGCGGCCGGCAGGCCGAGCAGGCTGGCCAACGTGCTGGATCTTTCACGGCGGTAGAAGCCGATCATGACGTTGTCGATCACGCTGGCCTCGGTCAGCAGCCGGATGTTCTGAAAAGTGCGTGTGATGCCAGCCCGCGCGACCATGTGGGCGGGCGCCTGTGTGATGTCTTGCTCGCCAAAGCGGATGTGGCCCTTCGACACGGTGAGGATGCCCGTGATGAGGTTGATCAGCGTTGTCTTGCCGGCACCGTTGGGGCCAATCAGGCCGGTGATCCTGCCCGCCGGCACCTGCATACTGATGTCGGCAACTGCATCGACGCCGCCGAAACTCTTGGAGACATGATCAATGGACAGGGCAGTCATTCGCGCGGCTCCGGCGGCGTGAGGCGGGCGATGCGGCGCCGGCGCAAAGCCAGCAGGCCGGTGTCGACGATGCCTCGCGGCAGAAACGCAATGACCAGCATCAGGATCGCGCCGTACAGGGCCATGCGGTAGTCGGCCAGGGGTCGCGAGATTTCAGGCAGCGCCAACAGGATCGCCGCACCGACGATCGGGCCTGCCACCGAACGCCGACCACCCAGCACCACATAGGACAGTGCGGCAATCACCGCCGGGAAACCAAAGGTGGCCGGAAACAGGGTGAAGCTCTGGAAGGCTTCCAGGCCCCCGAAAAGCCCCGCAATGGCGCCACTGATGGCGAAGGCCAGGGCCTGGTGAAAATTGACAGAGACCCCGAGCGAACTCGCCACCGCCTCGTTCTGCCGGATCGCCTCGAAGGCGCGTCCGAGCCGGGTGGCGCTGATGGCGGTCATGAGATAGACCACCAAGACCAGAGCAATCAGCGTTTCAACCGTGCCCACCAGTGTCGGAATGGCGTTCAGCCCCATGGCGCCACCCGTCAGGTTGTCCGAGTACAGGGCAAACGCCATCACCACCTGCACAAAGGCGAGCGTGGCAATGGCCTGAAAAACACCGCGCAAACGTGCCAGCGGCCAGGACAGCAGCAGGCCGACAGCAGCGCCCAGCACCAGCGCCGCCGCCAGCGAAGCCAGGTAATGCCAGCCCATGCGAGTGGTCAAAATGGCTGCGGCGTAAGCGCCGATCGACGCCATGCCGGCTGTGGCCACCGAGAACACGCCGGCCCGCATCACCACCCACTGGCTCAAGGCGTAGCCCGAACCGATCAGGAACACATTGAACAGGTGGTGGTAGGTGTTGAGGAAATCACTCATCGCTCAGCCCTCATGGCACCTGCCGTTTCCTTGCCGAACAGGCCATAGGGCCGCACCAACAGGATCACGAACAGCAGCGAGAAGATGATGGCATCGGTCAGTCCCGCCGGCAGGTAAGCGGCGGTGAGCGTCTGGATCATGCCGAACAGCAGGCCGGCAATCATGGCGCCCGGGATGCTGCCCATGCCGCCGAGCACAATGACCACAAAGCCGCGCAGCAGAAAGGGCTCGCCCATGGTGAACTGGATCGAGTTGAAGGCCAGCCCGATCAACACACCGGACGCGCCAGCCAGCGCGCCGGATAGGAAGAAGGTCTGGAAATACACCACATTCGGATTCACGCCCGACAAGACGGCCGCGCGTTCATTCCCCGACACGGACCGAACCCGCGTACCCAGCGGTGTACGGTACAGGTACCAGAACAGCACCAGCATCAGAACGAAAGCCGACACCGCCATGAACAGTTGCAACAGTGACACACGCAGGCCGGCAAACTGGAAAATCTGCACCGGAAAAGTCTCAAAGGGGAAGCGCAGCACTTCGGACGCCGAGATCTTCTGGGCGAAGGTCATGATGATGAGATCTGCCCCCAGCGTGGAGATGATCGCGCCGAACTCGGCTTCGCCCGACTTGCGCAGGCGTCGGAAGGCCGTGATCTCAATCAGCACCGACAGTAGCCCGCACACCATAATGGCCAACAGCACACCCGTCCACAGCGGCAAACCTGCCAGCACGCTGTAGAGTGCCACGAAGGCACCGGTCATGAACACTGCGCCGTGCGCGAGATTCATCAGGTGGTGAATGCCGAAAACCAGTGTGAAACCCAACGCGAACAGCGCATAGACGCCACCCACTACAAGGCCGTTCAGGAGTTGTTGTGCCAGCATGTCAGGCCGCAACCGCCTCGACTGCATCTGCGGCGTGGCCAGCGGCAATCCAGCCAAAGGCCATCGCGCGGCTCAGTGAATAGCGACTGTTGTAGCCCACGCCGGCAGCAGCCCGTGCAGATGCCTCACCGACCGCTTCCGCCCAGGCGGCGCCACCGACCTTGTTGCCAGCCTGGACCAATGTGCCGTCCATGCCGCATTCGGCGCCCATGATTGCCGCAGTGAGGCCGCCGATACCGGCTCCCACAATCACCAGTGATTGCGATGTCATCGAACGATTACCTTGTCATTTGCCGGCAGTCGTGAAAAAGAAGAGGCCAATATATCGGCCTGTCCAACAGTAGCGCGGACTGTAGCCTATGTTCAGGCCACTGATGGCCTATTTTCTCTAGGGAAACCCCTATGTACGGGAGCCATTTTGACTGAAATACTACGAATTCGTTGGATTTACAAAACTCTATCACAAGGCAGGCCATGAAACTACCCTTCGCACTCACCATGGTGGCGCTCGCCACCGCTGTCTCAACTGTTTCGGCGCAAGAAATCGCCATCGGTGTACCGGTCTCCCTGAC
>CAJAXU010000192.1 GCA_903948045.1 uncultured beta proteobacterium
CGATCTCCACCGGCAAAGCGCTGCTTTGCGCTACCACCGCATAGGCGTCGAGTGGCACTACCACTTGGGCGCCGCCCTGTTCCCTGACCAATGCCAGCACCCGATCAACCCCGAGCGCCCAGCCTACCGCTGGCGCAGGTTTGCCGCCCAGCTGCTCGATCAGGTAATCGTAGCGGCCGCCAGCGCAAACCGTGCCCTGCGAACCAAGCCGGTCGGTAACGAACTCAAACACTGTCAAGTTGTAGTAGTCCATGCCCCGCACCAAGCGCGGATTGACGGTGTAAGTCACGCCATTGGCATCCAAAATAGCCTTCAGAGCGTTGAAGTGGGCCAACGATGCCGCACCGAGAAAGTCGAGCAGGCGCGGCGCGGCATCCACCACGCCCTGCATCGCAGGGTTCTTGGTATCCAGGATCCGGAGCGGGTTGCTGTGCAGGCGACGCTGCGCGTCGTCGTCCAGCACATCAGCATGGCCCTCCAGATGCGCGATCAAGGCCTGCCGGTGCTGCAGGCGTTCGTCTGGTTGGCCCAGGCTGTTGATTTCAAGCCGGACATCGGTCAGGCCAAGTTCGTGCCAGAGGGCTAACGCCAACAAGATCAGTTCCGCGTCGACCTCGGCACCGCCAAAACCAAGGGCTTCAGCGCCGATCTGGTCAAACTGACGATACCGGCCCCGCTGTGGCCGTTCATGGCGAAACATCGGACCCATGTAGTAAAAGCGTTTACCGCCATCGTATAGCAGAGAATGCTCGACCACCGAGCGCACCACACCTGCAGTGCACTCAGGCCGCAACGTCAGTGAATCGCCGTTGAGGCGATCCTCAAAGGTGTACATCTCCTTTTCCACGATGTCGGTGACCTCACCCAGCCCCCGGGTGAAGAGCGGCGTACGCTCCACAATGGGCGTGCGAATATTGCGATAGGCGTACCGAGCCATCAAGGCACGCACGCGTGCCTCCAGCCACTCGACTCCGGCAGAGTCAGGTGGCAGCACATCATTCATGCCTTTCACACCGGTCAGTTTGGCCGTCTTGGTCACTGTGTAATTGGTGTTCATCAGGACACCTCAGAGAACGGGGATGGACGTGGACTTGCCAAACCGATTTTCGATGTAGTTTTCAACAATTTTCTGAAACTCCTGCGCGATGTCGTTACCACGCAAGGTCATGCGCTTCTCACCATCGATGAATACTGGTGCAGCTGGCGCCTCTCCGGTACCAGGCAGGCTGATACCGATGTCCGCGTGCTTGCTCTCGCCCGGGCCGTTAACAATGCAACCCATGACCGCGACACGAAGCTTTTCCACACCGGGGTATTGTTCGCGCCAAATCGGCATCTGCGATCGCAAAAAACCCTCAATCTGCTGCGTCAGCTCCTGAAACGTGGTGCTGGTCGTTCGACCGCAACCGGGACAAGCCGTGACACTGGGTACGAAAGACCGCAGCTCGAGCGCCTGTAGGATTTCAGAAGCAATCACCACTTCCTGCGTCCGGGCCTCTCCAGGCTGGGGCGTCAAGGACACCCGAATGGTGTCCCCAATGCCCTCCTGAAGTAGGATCGCCAGCGCAGCGCTTGAAGCAACAGCGCCTTTGGTACCCATACCGGCTTCCGTGAGTCCCAGGTGCAAGGGGTAATCACAGCGCTGGGCCAACGCCCGGTACACCGAAATAAGGTCCTGAACTCCGCTCACTTTGCAGGACAAAATGATCTGGTCCGGACTCATGCCCATGTCACAGGCACGCCGGGCAGATTCCACGGCGGAGGTGATCAAGGCTTCATACATGACCGATTTGGCCGCCCATGGGTTGGCTCGTCGGCTGTTGTCATCCATCAGCTCGGCCAGTAGCTCCTGATCCAGGCTACCCCAATTCACCCCAATGCGGATCGGCTTGTTCCAGCGCATCGCCGCGTCGATCATCAAACCAAATTGTCGATCGCGCTTCTCGCCCTTGCCCACATTGCCAGGGTTGATACGGTACTTGGACAGCGCCTGCGCGCAGTCCGGAAAGTCTGTCAGCAACCGATGGCCGTTGTAGTGAAAATCGCCAACCAAGGGCACATCAATGCCCATCCGGTCTAATTGCTCGCGCACATAGGGTACTGCCTGCGCTGCCTCGGGCGTATTGACAGTCAGCCGGACCATTTCAGAGCCGGCCATCGCCAGCTCCTTGACCTGGATGGCTGTCCCGATGACGTCAACAGTGTCGGTATTAGTCATGGACTGCACGCGTACCGGAGCATCACCGCCCACGGTAACAACACGTGAGTTCCACACGACGCGGGCTTGCCGGGACCGGCGCGCCTTGGCTTGAGCTGGCTCAATGGGAAGACAGGAATCCATCACTTCACCTCAAAACGTGCAACATTGTCCTTGGTGACCGCGCCGACATCAAACGGGACACCCCGGATCTGCACGGTCATCACACCCGCGCGCCCCAGCACCACCGCCATTGGTAGCACCCCGGACACGCCCTGTACTTCGCCTTGGGCCATCGACTTGCGCAGCTGGACCACGCCCTTGGCATCGGTCACCTCGACCCACGAGGCGCCACTGGCTTGAAGCACCAAAACGCCGGTGGTCGACCCCGAACCAGTCACGGTCGTATTGGCAGCCGCGCCGATCGCCGGGCCACCCTCCGCGACAGGCGGCAGCGCCGCAGTAGAGGAAGACGCCGGCATCGTCACTTCAGCAGCCACAGGCAAGGGCGCCACCAGCTCAACCACAGCCGGGACGCTGCCAGCTGGCGTCGTTGGGCTGAACTTGAAAGGCAAAAAAATCAGGGCGACCAGCCCCAAGACCAACAGCAAAATGGCCAGCAAGTAGGGCCTTGACAAGGCGTGCCAGAGCCAGGCCTCGGAGCGCAGCCCCTTGACCCGGAAACTCGCCTTGGTCCCGGTCTCGACTGTCTTGAGCTGAGGTTGACTACTCTGCGGCAATCGCTCCAGTATCGGAGCAGGCGCAATTTTCAAGGCGCGGCAAACGCTGGCTGCCAGCGCCCGAACAAAAACAATGTCCGGCAACTCATGCAGTCGGTCGGCTTCGAGGGCTTCGATTTTCTTCACCGGCACCTTCAAAGCAACGGCAAGGGCAGCGACATGAAGACCCTCGGCCTCACGGGCTCGCCTTAGCAGAGTGCCGGCCGAATCAGGTGGCAGCATCGGTGCCGAACCAGCATCTTTCACCCGCAATGTTGGCAAAACAGCATCACTCATCAAATGCCCTCCTCTGGAATGCGCCAGATTCGCTCGACAGCGGAAACCGCTTCAGCAACTGGTCAGCCAATTGTTGCGTGGCATCCTTATTGTCGAGTTCACGTTCTACCTTGATCCCCAGCCAGAGCGACTCGGCGTTAGCCAAGTCGCTATTATTCAGTCGGCGCAAATGGAATTGCGCGCTCACCAGGTCGCCGCGTGCACGCAGCAGAACAGCCAAGTTGAAGGTGGTGACCGGGTTACCGGCCTCATATTCATACGATTTGAGCAAACTACGTTCGGCATCAGCGGCGAGACCTGCCCGCGCTTGGCACAGACCCAGGGCGCGGTAAGTCTTGGCCCGTTCCCCGTACTGAGGGTCCGCCAAGGCTTGATCAAAGTTTCGAAAAGATTCGGACCAACGCCGTTGCTGACACTGCAGCCAAGCCAGGTTATGCAATACATTGGCATCACCAGGGTTCAGCGCCAGAGCCCGGCTGAAACTGTCATTCGCAATTCGAAAGTCGTTCAAGCGCATGTAAATCAGACCACGCAGGTTGTGCGCTGGTGCGTAGGCCGGATCGGCAACGAGCGACTGCTTGAGCTCATCAAGTGCCACCGTGGTTTGTCCCTGTTCGAAATACCCGAGCGCCAGTTCCAGACGGATGCGTGCACGTTTGCGTGCTTCTGGTTCGTCCGAGGCCGTCATGATGTCACGGCTGCCGTTGCTCAGGCTGCCAGCAGGTCCGGACATACAGCCGGAGAGCCCGAGCAGCATCATCGCCAACAGGCTATAGCGCAATGATGATAGCAGTCCAACATGGTGAATTAAACTGATCACGCTTGCCCCCGGTCGGCCCCTGTGGCCTCTGGGCTGGGGTGAATGACAATGCGTCGCTGGCGCAAGATTCTTTCATCAACACCGGTGCGATCCCGAACATCGCCCGCCAGTTGCCCACACGCTGCATCAATGTCATCGCCCCGCGTCTTGCGGATGGTGGTGACAATGCCAGCATCGCTCAGAGTTCGGGCAAACAGCTGCACCTGCGCCCCGTTGGAGCGAACCAAACCCGATGCCGGAAACGGATTGAACGGAATCAGATTGAATTTGCAGGACAAGCCTATCCCGCCCTGGGGACGGACCAGCCGAACCAGCTCCAAGGCATGCTCGACTTGGTCGTTCACACCGTCGAGCATGCAATATTCAAAAGTGATGAAATCACGCGGAGCGTGTACCAGATACCGGGTACAAGCATCGAAAAGCTCGGCAATCGGATACTTGCGATTCAATGGCACCAGGTGGTCTCGCAAACTGTCTGTCGGCGCGTGCAATGACACCGCCAGCGCAACCGGACAATCCAGTGCCAACCGATCCATCATGGGCACCACCCCGGAAGTCGATACCGTGAGGCGTCGTCGCGACAAACCATAGCCATGGTCGTCCAGCATCACCCGCAAAGCCGGCAGCAAAGCCGCGTAGTTCTGCAAAGGCTCACCCATGCCCATCATCACCACATTGGAAATCACACGCTGGCTCTGCTTCAGGTGTTTGCGCAGAAAGTGCTCCGCAAACCACAGCTGCCCCACAATTTCAGCGGTGGACAGGTTGCGGCTAAAGCCCTGATGCCCAGTCGAGCAAAAGCGGCAACCCACGGCACAGCCCGCCTGAGATGAGATGCACAGCGTGCCGCGGTCGTCTTCTGGAATGAATACCGTCTCGACGGCGTCACCGCCGCCGACATCAAACAACCATTTGATGGTGCCGTCCGAAGACTGGTGCTGAGAAAGCACGGACGGCGCCGACAGGTGCGCGGTGGTCGCCAACTTCTCGCGCAAAGATTTGGCAAGGTCGGTCATGTCGTCAAAACAGACCGCCCCCTTTTGATGAATCCAGCGAAACAACTGGACCGCCCGGTAGCGCTTCTCGCCCAGCCGTTCACAGAACAGGGCCAAACCCTCGAGGTCGTAGTCGAGCAGATTGGCGGTCATTGCATCGCTTATCGCGAGTAGATGTTGAGGCCAGGGAAGAAAAATGCCACTTCTGCGGCCGCAGTTTCAGCCGCATCGGAACCATGCACTGCGTTCGCGTCAATGCTGTCCGCAAAATCTGCGCGGATAGTGCCAGCGGCGGCCTTCTTAGGGTCAGTCGCACCCATCAGGTCACGATTCTTCAAAATAGCGTTCTCACCCTCCAGCGCCTGGATCATGACAGGGCCCGAAATCATGAAGTCAACGAGGTCCTTGAAGAAAGGACGCTCTTTGTGCACGGCATAGAAAGCCTCCGCCTCGCGACGTGATAGATGCGCCATCCTGGCTGCTACCACTTTGAGGCCCGCGGCCTCAAAGCGCGCGTAGATCTGGCCGATCACGTTTTTTGCCACTGCATCTGGCTTGATGATGGAGAGTGTTCGTTCGATAGTCATGTGATGTCATTCGCCTTAAAAAGAATTTGCCGAATGGGCAAAGCCTGCGATTTTAACCTCAGGCGTCAGCGGCCCCGCCCGCTGCGACGAGGACCGCCGCCACCCGACCCGCCAGTGCCGCCCCGGCGCTGGCCTTGGTCCTGACGCTGTCGGGTAAAACTGTCGGCACCAATATAACCAAATGCCGTTTTCATCGGGTCCGGCTGGCTAGCTGCAGCCTGGCGGTCACCCTGTTCGGACGCATCGCCCCGTTGCCGTCGCCCGCCATTTGCGCCAACCGACGGACCCTGGGCCCCGCCCAAGGGGCTCGCGGCCTGATGGCGCGCGCCGGCATTCGAGCTGCGCGGCCCTGTGCCGCCGCGACCAGCTTTGCCCCGTCGACGAGCACCGGAATCAGGGCCACTCCCGTCGATTCGATTCGCCCCCTGGCCAGCATGGGCGCCGTGGGAACCCCGAATCTGTGCGCTGCCAGCTGCTTGCATCAAGGCGTTGATATCCGCGTCATCAAGTTCCATACAGGCGCCGCGCTTGAGGCCCCGCGGCAGCACCATGGCGCCGTAGCGAATTCGAATCAAACGACTGACGGCGTGGCCAACCGCCTCGAACATGCGTCGCACCTCCCGGTTACGCCCCTCAGAAATAGTGACCCGGTACCAGCAATTGGATCCCTCACCGCCACCCTCCTCAATGGAGCCGAAATGGGCCATGCCGTCGTCAAGTTTGACGCCGTCCAGCAGGCGTTGCCGCTCCTCCTTGTTCAAGGCGCCCAGCACGCGAACAGC
>CAJAXU010000193.1 GCA_903948045.1 uncultured beta proteobacterium
CAACTTTTTGGTCTTGTACATGGGGCTGGAATTGCTCACGCTGTCCAGCTACGCACTGGTGGCGCTGCGCCGTGACAACGCTACCGCCACTGAGGCGGCCATGAAGTATTTTGTGCTGGGTGCGCTGGCTTCGGGTTTCCTGTTGTATGGCTTGTCCATGATGTACGGCGCCACCGGCTCACTGGATGTCAACGCGGTGTTCCGCGCCATTAACTCTGGCCATGTCAACCATCAGGTGTTGGTTTTCGGTTTGGTGTTTGTTGTGTCTGGTCTGGCCTTCAAGCTGGGGGTTGTGCCTTTTCACATGTGGATTCCGGATGTGTACCAAGGCGCGCCGACTGCCGTGACGCTGATGATTGGTGGTGCGCCCAAGCTGGCGGCCTTTGCCATCATGATCCGACTGCTGGTCGAAGGCATGCTGCCACTGGCGATTGACTGGCAACAGATGCTGATGGTGCTGTCAGTTGGTTCGCTGTTGATCGGCAACCTGGCGGCGATTGCGCAAACCAACCTCAAGCGCATGCTAGCGTTTTCGACCATCTCCCAGATGGGTTTTGTGCTGCTGGGAATGATGTCGGGGGTGGTCAATGGCCAGGTCGATTCGGCCGCCAACGCTTACAGCTCGTCAATGTTTTACATCATCACTTACGTGTTGACCACGCTGGCCAGCTTCGGCGTTATTCTGCTGCTGGCACGTGACGGATTTGAGAGTGAAGAGATCGCTGACTTTGCCGGGCTGAACCAACGCAGCCCTTTGTATGCGGCCGTCATGGCTGTCTGCCTATTCTCATTGGCCGGTATTCCCCCGATGGTCGGTTTCTATGCCAAGCTCTCGGTACTGCAGGCCCTGGTGGCTTCTGGGCAGGCCCTGTCCATCGGCTTGGCGGTGTTTGCAGTCATGATGTCGCTGGTTGGCGCGTTCTACTATTTGCGCGTGGTCAAGGTCATGTACTTTGACGAGCCAATTACTGCCACCACGGTTTCTGCGCCCTTGGATGTGCGCGTGGTGCTCGCGATCAACGGCGCGCTGGTGCTGGGCCTGGGCTTGCTGCCCGGTGGGTTGATGGCAGTGTGCGCACGTGCTGTCGTGCAAATGCTGGGAAGCTGAAGGCCTGGGCTTAATGCCGCGCCGCATGACTGTGCCCGACCAACACCTGACCGAAATCAGGCTCGACAGTCAAGAGCTGCTCAAGGGCAGGTTCTTGCATGCCTTCCGCGACTCGGTGCAACTGCCCAATGGTCAGACGGCCACGCGCGAGTATGTAGTCCACCCCGGTGCCGTGATGGTGGTGCCGCTGCTGGAAGTGGCGCCTGGCCAATGGCATGTGGTGCTGGAGCGCCAGTTCCGCTATCCCGTGGGGCAGGTGATGATCGAGTTCCCGGCGGGCAAGCTGGACCCGGGTGAGGCCAGCCTGGCCTGTGCCCAGCGCGAGCTGATAGAGGAGACAGGCTATCGGGCCGCCGAATGGGCCCGTGCCGGTGTGCTGCACCCGGTGATCTCCTATTCGACCGAATTCATCGACATCTGGTTTGCCCGCGGCCTCACGGCTGGCGAGCGGCAACTAGACGCGGGCGAGTTTTTAGATGTGTTTCTGGCGACCCCGGCCGAGTTGTTGCACTGGTGCATGAGCGGTCAGGTCACCGACGGCAAGACGCTTGCCGGCGCACTGTGGCTGCAAAACGTCCAAAGCGGCGCCTGGGTATTGGACTGGCAGTCTGCCCCTGGCACAGGGTGCGCTGCATAATGACACCATGAAAGTTTTGAATCTCGCCTGTTCGCAACAGCACATGTTTGAGGGCTGGTTTGCGTCTGAGGATGATTTTGTCGCGCAGTGCGGCCGCGGCCTGGTCGAATGCCCGGTTTGTGGCGACGCCAGCATCACCAAGAAACTCAGCGCACCGCGGCTGAATTTTGGGGCGGCACGTCCAGAGGCCAAACCGGCGCAGGATGTCGCACTGGCAGACCAGCCCGAGCAGGCTATGCATTTGGCCTGGATGGCCATGGCCCGACGCATCGTGGCCAATACCGACGACGTCGGTGACAAATTTGCTGAGGAAGCGCGCCGAATTCACTATGGGGAGGCCAAGGAACGCGGCATCCGGGGCAAAGCCTCAGCCGCCGAGACTGAGGCCCTGATGGACGAAGGCATCGCTGTGATGCCGCTGCCGCTGCCGGAATCGTTAAAAGGCCAGTTGCAGTAAAGGCGGCGCCGCCATCCCTCAGGGGTACAGGCCGCGCAACTCGCGCGCATGCAGGATGCGCTTGCAGGCCACGATGAAGGTGGCGGTGCGCAGCGTCACGCCATGGTCTTGCGCCACCTCCCACACGCCGGCAAAGGCCTCTTTCATGATGCGCACCAGGCGCGCATTGATCTCGTCCTCGCTCCAGAAAAAGCTGGAGAAATCCTGCACCCACTCAAAGTAACTGACCGTCACGCCACCGGCGTTGGCAATCACATCGGGCAACACCAGCACGCCCCGGTCCTGCAGGATATCGTCGGCCTCGGGTGTGGTTGGGCCGTTGGCGCCTTCGATCACCAGCCGGGCCCGGATCCGGCCGGCATTGGCCGCCGTGATCTGCTGCTCTAGCGCGGCCGGAATCAGGATGTCGCAGTCCACATCCCAAAATTGCGCGTCAGGCAGCACTTCGGCCTGCGCAAAGCCGGCTACCGTGCCGGCGGCCGCCACGTGAGCCAGCAAGGAGGGCACGTCCAGCCCGGCCTGGCGGTAAATCGTGCCGCCGTGGTCCTGCACGGCCACCACGCGCGCGCCGGCCTGGGCAAACAGGCGCGCCGCCACGCCGCCCACGTTGCCAAAGCCCTGCACCGCCACACGCGCGGTGCTGATGTCCAGATCGATGTGACGGGCTGCCTCCACCCCCACGGTGTAGACACCGCGCCCGGTGGCATCGCGCCGGCCCAGCGAGCCGCCCAGATCGATCGGCTTGCCGGTCACCACGCCGGTGGCGGTGGCACCCTCGTTCATCGAGTAGGTGTCCATCATCCAGGCCATGATCTGCTCATTGGTGTTCACGTCGGGCGCCGGGATGTCCTTGGTCGGCCCGATGATGATGCCGATCTCGCTGGTGTAGCGCCGGGTCATGCGCTCCAGCTCGCCGAGCGACAGTGTCTTGGGGTCGACCCGGATGCCGCCCTTGGCGCCGCCGTAGGGCACGTTGACCGCAGCATTCTTGATCGACATCCAGGCTGCCAGCGCCATCACCTCGGACAGCGTCACGTCTTGGTGAAAGCGCACGCCGCCCTTGCCTGGGCCGCGCGAGGTGTTGTGCTGCACCCGGTAGCCCTCAAAGTGGGCCACCGTGCCGTTGTCGAGCTGAATCGGCACATCCACAATCAGCGCCCGCTTGGGGCGGCGCAGGGTTTCGGCCCAGCGCGCGAGGTGGCCCAGGTAGGGCACGACACGGTCTACCTGTTGCAGGTAGATGCCCCAGGGGCCGAGCTTGTCGGCCTGCAGGTAAGAGGGTAGGGCGGCCGACGCCGCCGGGTGGGCGGTGCGGCTGCTGTCAGCGGGTAGGCTGGAGAGCATGGGCATGATGGCTCCTTGTGGGTGGTGTCAAGACCCGCACTGTAGGACCTGCGCCGGCCCATGTCCAAGGCCAAGTTTCTCCATGTTTATGCAAAAAATGGATAACCTAGGCGGGGCGTTGTGGATCCCCGGTCAAACCGAGGATGACGGCAGGGCCGGGACGACGGCCCAGCCGGTCAGGCCACCAGGTCGACGATGCGGCCGGTGGGCTGGCCTTGCGCGTTGCGCACCGGATCAGCGTCGGGCCGGGTCTTGAGCGCGGTGCCAGAGGCCATGCGCTCACTCATGCTGGCGTTGTACTGGCTGACGATGTAATCCTGAAACGACGGCGGTATCACGGTGCGGGCGTTACGCGTGCGCATGCGGTTGTACAGGCCCTCCACCTCCTGCAGGCGGGCCGCCAAATTGCGCATGCTGGATTCCAGCTCGGCCTGATCGGCCTGCTGCCGCTGAACTTTGGCATCAGCCTGGGCTGCTTGGGCGTCCTGCCGGGCCTGCCGCACAGGCGGATCCACGCGCTGAAATGGCAGCGAGGGCGTGGTGCTGTTGGTGGCAGTGATGGCAACCATCGGGCTGTGAGGTCTGTGCGACGCGTCCTGGCGGGGTAGGGTGGGGTGGCGTCAAGTCTACGCCGGATGCCGGGTGAGATCAATGCCGAAATGAGATGAGCCGAAATGTGGCCCGCCGCCACCGGCTCCCGGCACGCTCAGGCGTTGAACTGTAGCGCCGCCAGCCCCGCATAGACGCCGCCCTGCGCCACCAACTCGGCGTGCGTGCCCTGTTCCACCAGGCGGCCGTGGTCCAGCACCACGATGTGGTCGGCCTTTTGCACGGTGGCCAGGCGGTGCGCAATGACCAGCGTGGTGCGGCCGCGCATGGCCGATTCCAGCGCTGCCTGAACCATGCGCTCGCTCTCGGCGTCCAAGGCGCTGGTGGCTTCGTCGAGCAGCAGCAGTGGCGGGTTTTTCAGCATGGCGCGGGCAATCGCAATGCGCTGGCGCTGGCCACCCGACAGGCGAACGCCGCGCTCGCCCAGAAAGGTGTTGTAACCCTCGGGCAGGGCGCGGATGAATTCGTCGGCAAAGGCGGCGCGGGCGGCGGTCTCCACCTCGGCGTCGCTGGCCTCTGGCCGGCCGTAGCGGATGTTCTCCAGCGCGCTATTGGAAAAAATCACCGCGTCCTGCGGCACGATGCCGACGCGTTGGCGCAGGTCATGCAGGCTCAGCGCGCGGGTGGCCACGCCGTCAAGCAGGATGCGGCCCTCTGCCGGGTCGTAAAAGCGCAGCAGCAACTGGAACACCGTGCTCTTACCGGCGCCGCTGGGCCCGACGATGGCCACGGTTTGGCCCGGCTTCACTGTCAGTGAGAAGTTGCTCAGTGCGGCCTGGTTCGGGCGGGATGGGTAGTGAAAGCGAATTGCTTCAAATTCAATAGCGCTACCTTCAAGCTGGACGGGGGCTGGAACCGGTTTTGATGGTGAAGAGATGGGGGAGTGGCTGCCCAGCAACTCCATCAGCCGCTCGGTCGCGCCCGCCGCGCGCAGCAAGTCGCCATAGGTCTCGCCCAGAATGGCAAATGCGCTGGCCAGAATGATCACGTAGACCACGGTCTGCCCCAGATGGCCGGCACTGATGCGCCCAGCCATCACCGCCTGCGCGCCTTGGTACAGGCCCCACAAGAGCGCGGCCGAGGTGGCGATGATGATGAAGCCCACCAGCACCGAGCGCGCCCGGGTGCGCCGAATGGCGGTCTGGAAAGCGTTGTCGGTGGAGACGTTGAAGCGTTTGGCCTCGCGGGCTTCGGCGGTGTAGCTCTGCACCACGGGAATGGCGTTGAGCACTTCGGCGGCGATGGCGCTGGAGTCAGCCACCCGGTCCTGGCTGGCGCGCGACAGCTTGCGCACACGCCGGCCAAACCAAAGCGAGGGCAGCACGATCAGCACCAGCACCAGCAGCACCTGCAACATCACCACCGGGT
The DNA here is from genome assembly GCA_903948045.1 of uncultured beta proteobacterium. GTDB lineage: Bacteria > Pseudomonadota > Gammaproteobacteria > Burkholderiales > Burkholderiaceae_C > Rhodoferax. Next base: position 5,524 of record CAJAXU010000193.1, read on the forward strand.
TGGTCCAGATCAGAATCCCCAAGGCGCCGATGCCCATGACGGCGTTGCGCAGCCCCATGCTCAGCGATGAGCCGACCACGGTCTGCACCAGGGTGGTGTCGGCGGTCAGGCGTGACAGTACTTCGCCGGTTTGCGTGGTCTCAAAAAATTCCGGACTTTGCTGCAACACATGGCCATACACCGCGTTGCGCAGATCGGCGGTGACGCGCTCGCCCAGCCAGCTCACCATGTAAAAGCGCGCGGCTGAAAACACGCCCAGTGCCACCGCCACGCCAAACAATGCTGCGAAGTGGTCGCGTAGCCCCATCACCTGCGCGCCCTTGTCGCTCTGCACCAGGCCGCCGTCAATCAGACTGCGCAGTGCCAGCGGAAAGGCCAGCGTGGCCAGTGCCGCCATCACCAGAAACACGCCGGCCAGCGCAATCTGCGCGCGGTAGGGACGCAAGAACGGCAGCAATCCAGACAGAGATTTGGGACTTTGTGATTTGGCGCGTTCGTTGCTCATGGTGTTCCAAGTGGGGCCGACAGGCGGCAAGGCAAGCGCGTGGTGCGGCTAGAGCTGCAAGCGGCCGGTGTAGCCCGTCATTTCCAGGTAGCCCCGCCCCACCGTCTTGCCATGGCTGTCCAGCAGTTCACTCAGGCCTTCCCAGTAAACGGCACCGGTGGAGGCGCGGCTGTCAAGCTCCTGATTGTCGACGATCGCCCGCACCGTGTAGATGTCTGCCGGCGTGCGCACCAGCCACTCCACGGGATAGCGCGCGCCGGTCAGCGGGCTGACCCAGTAGCGCACCGGCCGGAAAATCACCTCGCCCGGGCTGAACACATGCGGCGGCTGGTCCAGCCCCATGGCCGGGTGGCGGAACGAGCCGCCGTCCCACAGCGCCGCGCCGGCCTTGTTGCGCAGCTGAAACGCGGTCAACGCACTGCCGTCAGCCAGGTTCATGCCAATCCAGTCCCAGCCCACGGCCTGCGGGTGCAACAGCTCATCGCTCCACTCGTGGTCCAGCCAGGCCTGGCCCTGCACCGCCAGCGCCTTGCCACTGACTGCCTTGCCGCCCAGGCGCAGCGTGCCGCTGGCGCGCAGCTGCGGCAGGCTGTAGTAGTAGCTGGCCTGCTTGGGCTCGGGCCCCTTGCGCGACAGGCCACGGTCGCCTTGCAGCAACAGCGGCTGGGTTTCGGTCAGCGTCAGCGTGAAATCAAAACCAGCCCCGGCCGCCTGCGCCAGGTAAGTGTTGCCATCGCGCCGCAGCGACCAGTCGCGCAGGCGCACATCGGTATCGGTCTCGCTGGCCTGGGCCACGCCAAAGCCGGCGCGCGCCAGGCGCTGGTCGTGCCACAGCTTCTTGCCCGCCACGTCGGTCACCGCGGCATGGGCAAACAGCAGCTGCTTGGCGGCAAAGGCCGAGCGCATGCCCTGGGTGGCCGCCACCCGGCTGCGAAAAAACGTGAGCTGAAAGCCAAAACTCTGCGCTGGTGTCTCGCCGCTCAGGCTGCCGGTGATGTACCACCACTCGGTGCGAAAGTCGGGGTGGCTGCCCAGGTCGCGCGGGAACTGCAGCCGCTGCGGCGCCAGCGCGGCAGTGGTGCCGGGCCACCAGGGCAGCGTCAGCCCAGCCGCCAGCAGACTGCGGCGTGGCAGGGTGATGCGTGGATCGGGTGGGTGGGGTGGTGCGTGGCGGTGCATGGGACATCGCGCCAGCCCGAAGCGGACCAACGCTCAGCCCGATTGTGCAGGATGGACTGGCACCGGTTGAGTGACCGGTTGACTGACCGAATGGGTGACCAGCTGAGTCAGCGCCGTCACACCGACCGGCGGGCGCGCCAGCCAGGGCAGCAGGAAGGTCCGGGTGGCCAGGCCATCGGCCATGCGCGCCATCTGGCGCGACTCGCCGGCCAGCCGCGCCGCCAGCAGGGGGTCATGCGTGCCGGCTGCCAGCAGGCTCTTGTTGATGACCCAGGCATAGGGCTCGATGCCAGCCCGGCGCAGG
>CAJAXU010000194.1 GCA_903948045.1 uncultured beta proteobacterium
CAGACCCGGTTTGACCTTTGGCACGCCGAGGCCAAACTGCACGATGAACTCGGTCAGATGAAGCCGCTTGATCAGTTGGCCGCGGTCTGACACCAATTCCAAGTCATTCCCCTGTATATCTCGATTCAAGGCAAACGAGCGCGGACCGACCGATGCCGATGACCTCAGCAGAATCTTGGGGCAAAGTGCTTGTTCATCATGTCAGGCATTTTGGGTTGGTGAATTGTTTCCATCGGCTCAATGGCGCAACGGTTTTTGCCTGACCACATTGAAGCGCCCGTTGCCGTCATCGCGGCAACAGACGAGGCGCCGAAAGTCATTGAACCAAGAAACATACCGACTATGACGGCAACTTGAACTGAACTTTTCATCACGTTTCCCCTGGTGTTTTCAGCAAGACCGAGCGCTTGCATCAACAGAGACGAAGGCACGTGGGAAATGTGAGGGCCAAAGCGCAAATTCTATTTATCCGCCGCAACATGGCTTACACGATTGCCACCTTGTCTGGGCAGTCTCACTTCCAGTTGCCCATCAAGATAAACGGCGCCCAGTAGTAGGGGTGAGCGTATTTGGGTTGGGCTTGCAAGGCCAATTGCGCCTGCCGCAGTGCTTCTATCTTTGACAGGCCCAGCCCCTGGCGGCGGCGGTACATGTCAGCCATCAGGCTGGCCGTGCTCTGGTCTGCCACCGGCCACAGCGTAGCCAGCACGGCCTTGGCCCCCTGCTGCTGGGCAATCACGCCAAAGCCCTCAATTGCGTATTTCAGCGATCGTGGACGCTGGTTTCAGCGTGATCGTGGACGGCGTTTCAGCGCCATCGTAGACGCGCTGGGGTGCGCGCAAGCGAGGGTTTAAATGTATCGCAGACAGCGGTCGGGGTTGAGAGCCACGGTCGCGAAGCGAGGACTTGAATTTCACGGCGCAGACTTATCCACGGCGGCGGACGGCGCTTGCGACGTACCGGCCGGCGCGGTGGGTAAGTCGTGTTGGCGCTGATACGGTGGCGTTCATTTGTCTTCCTTTTGGTCGCGAAGCGAGGTTCCCTTGAGTGCAATCTTGTGGCTGCTGTGCACGATGCGGTCCAGGATGGCGTCGGCAAGCGTTGGGTCGTCCAGGTAGGTATGCCAGGCATTGACCGGAAGCTGGCTCGTGAGCAAGGTCGAGCGTGTTCCCACTCGGTCGTCCAGCACCTCCAGCAAGTCGTTTCGCTCGGGTGCGCCCATGGGCGAGATGGCAAAGTCATCGATGACCAACAGATCAAGCTTTGCCAACTGGGCCAGTCGCCGCGCGAAGCTGCCGTCGCCATGCGCCACATGCAGTTCGTCAAAGAGTCGGCCGGCGCGGGTGTAAAGCACCGAGAAGCCCGATCGTGCCGCCTGGTGCGCCAGTGCGCAGCCAAGCCACGTCTTGCCGCAACCCGTGGCGCCCGTGATCAGCAAGTTCTGCGCATTGCGGATCCAGTCGCCGCCGGCCAGCGCCGTCATTAAAGGCTGGTCCAGCGCGCGACTAGGCCGCCAGTTGATGTCCTCGACACAGGCGGTGCTGACTTTGAGCTTGGCCGCCTTGAGCAATCGCGCGACACGGCGGTCATCGCGCCAGGCCACTTCGCGCTGCACCAGCAGGGAGAGTCGTTCATCAAACCCCAGCGCTGCTGCAGCGGTGCTGGTGGCCTGCTCCTCGACGGCGCGCACCATGCCGTCCAGGCGTAGGATGCGCAATTGATTCAGGGTGTGTTCATTCATGATTTCCTTTGGGGTTGGTTGGGGGAATCGGAGCGGGTGTCAGTGGAAGTAATCAGGGCCGCGGATGTTCTCGTGCACAGGCAGTGCACCTGGCGTCGTGGTGGGTAAGCTGTGCTGGCGGTCCAGCCCGCTCTTGAGGATGGAAGTCACGCTCTTGAGGTTGGGCGAACGAATCGCCAAGGCCCGGGTGCAAGCCGCCTCCAGTCGTGCCGGCGTGTACTCGCGCGCCAGACGCTGCATGCCCAGGCACGCGCGGTAACCCTGCTCGGGGTGCGGACGATGTTCAAGCTGCCATGTCACCACGGCGGCGGTGCTCACGCCGATGCGCAGTCCCCAGTCGATGAGCTTTTGCGGCGTCCATTCCAGGTGCGCGCGATGCGACGCCGGCATGTGCTCCGGGTCAGTAGTGTGCCGGCCACGCTGGTGGCTCAAGGGGTGGCAGGCTACGCGCTGGTTGGAAGAAAAGCACTCCACCAGGCTGGCCGTGACGCGCAGCTCGACGCTGGTGCGCACCAGCGCGTGCGGCACGCTGTAGTAGTGGCCTTCATACTCGATGTGGTAGTCGATGTTGACCTTGGCCGACTTCCACTTAAAGATCTCGAACCGCTTGCTTGGCAGTGGCTGCAGCGCTGGTGCGTCCAGAAGATCGAAGGCGCTGCGCCGACAGCCGGGCAATTTTTTGAAGGCGCGCTGGTTCAGATCTAGCAACAGCAAGGCAATAGCTTGGTTGAGTTCGCCCAGGCTGAAGAAGCGCCGGTTGCGCAGTCTGGCCAGAATCCAGCGCTCGACCACGAGCACCGCATTCTCAACTTTGGGTTTATCCCGAGGGTGAGCCGGCCGTGCGGCCAGCAAGGCGCAACCGTAGTGGGCGGCGAATTCCTCGTACAGGCGGTTGGGCTGGGGGTCGTAGCTGTCGGGGTTCTTGATCAGGGAGCGGGTCTGGTCCGGCACGATCAGGCGCGGCACGCCGGCGAAGAACTCCAGCGCCTGGACCTGGGCGCCGATCCAATCGGCCGTGGTCTGGCGCGCAGTGGCACAGGCATATGTGTAGTTGGAAGCGCCAAATGTGGCCACGAAGATTTGCGCCTTGGTGATCTCTCCGGTGGCGGCGTCAACGATCGGCACGGTCTGACCGGCGTAGTCGACAAAGAGCTTCTCGCCAGCGACGTGGGTTTGGCGCATGGAGCGCTTCAGGCCCATCGCCCATTCGCGGTACTTGACGCAAAAGCTGGTGTACTTGTAGGCCAGCTTGTTGCTTTGGGCGTACTCTTCCCATAGCAACTGCAGGGTGACGCCGGCGCGTTTGAGCTCCTGGTGAACGACAGCAAAGTCGGGGGCGAGTTGATGACTGCTGCGCGGCAGGGCCGGCCGAAACAGGCGGGCTTCAAGCTCCGCGTCGCTGAGGGTCTGTGCTACGGCCCAGTCAACCCCGGCTGCGCGAGCGAGCGAGACGTACTTGCCGGCCGCGCTCTTGGATATCTTGAGCTCGCGGGCAACCTCGCCGTAGCTCAACCCTGCCTGCAGGTGCAGGCGCAATGTCTCTCGAATTTGGCGCATCGTGATTCTGTTCGTTGGCATTGGCTACTTCCGCAAAAAGCGGTGAGCCTAGGCCGGGTCAAAGAAATCACTTGCGCGCGCCCCATCAAATCGTCCACGTTCACGCTGAAACAGCGTCCACGATCAATTTGAAATGCCGTCCACGATCAGCCTGAAACGCCGTCCACGATGGGCTGAAATATGCACTCAATCTCTTTGCCTTGCTCATCACGCCCACCGCCCAGCCCGGTGTCGCAGGCCGAAAGAGTCAGCAGGTCAACGTTGTCAAAGCGGTAGTTCTGGGTACGGATGTCACCCAAGGTCAAACGGGCGCCATCGCCAAGCAGCAAGAAAGAGTTGACTTCGGTGCCGGGGCTGAACCGAAAGTGGCTCGCCACATGCAGCACCGGGAACTGGCGTTGGCTGACATCGCGCAGGCGCAGCGCAGTAAAGGCATCGTCCAGGTAGACCTCGCCAGGCATAAGGCCACCTGTTGCAGTTTTGACAATCGCACCCATCTCGGCTCGCACGCCGGCCAGCGGCTTGAACTCTGGCCACTCGCGGGTAACCCCCAGTCCAGCTGCCTGCCACTGCGGGGCAACACCATCGCGCAGCCGGTTTTTGGTGACGCTGGTGTAAATCGGCAGGTTCCAGCGCTGCGCCAGGTATTGCTTGCCATCGTGCAAGGCTCCAAAGGGCAGGTAGCGCAAGGCCCCGTCCAGCGACAGCATGATATTTTTGGCGCCAAGGTCGTCAAGGTCTTTGGCCACTGGCGCCACCAATATCTCATACAGCGCCTGCGCTGCAGGCTGCGGGTTGGATTTGGGGTCTTGCAGCAAGCGCCGCCACTCGCCTATTTTTCGGTTCAGGTCTTTGGCATCAATGTCGCTGCTTCTGGCCAACTGGATGCCGGGCGTGGTGAGCAGCATACCCACGCGCTTGTCGGTGATGTAGTACTGCAGAAGGGCCACGTCGTCACCCAGGCCCTTGAGCAGACCCTGTGTTTCTCGCATGGCTTGGGCGCTGACCTCCTCAACCTCGACCTTTCGGGCCTGCCCCGCCTGGGCAAAGCCTTCGCGCATCTGGCCTAAAAAAGCCTCAAAGGCCGCCTGCGCTACTTTCAGGTCGCCCGCCAGTGCTGCTTGGCGTTGCTTTTGTTGGGGGCTCAGACCTAATTTTTCTTGCTTCTGCAACGCCAGTTCTTCTTTGCCCAACGCACCCAGCCGGTCAGCTATTTGCCTGTAGCGACCAAGCCAGGCCTGCTCGGTGCTGGTGTAGGCAATGGTTGTCTTGCGAGGGTCGGCAGTGACTGCCCTGCGGATAAAGTCAAACTGCTCGTCTTCCTTGAGCATGTCAAGCACCAGCTGCGCTTCTGCAAGGCGGCCTTGGTGGGTGAGTGCGTCTGAAAGGTCCTGGTAAACGCCAAATACGGAATCGGTGTAGCTACGCAACTCAGCGGAGCCAATGCGGCTGACCGTTTCGCGTTGGTTTTGGTAGGCGTTGACAGCGAGTTTGAGCCAGCCGATGGCCAGATCGTGCTGACCCAGGCTCCATAAACTAGAGGCGAGATTGCCAAAGCTTATCGCCGTACTGGGATGCTCAGGCCCCAGCACCTTCTCTTTGATTGCTAACGCTCGAACCTGCAGGGGTAATGCCTTGTCAACCTGACCAAGCGCTTCATAGGTAAGGGCAAGATTACCGAGTCCCACCGCCGTATCAGGATGCTCGGGCCCCAGCACCTTCTCTGTGATAGTCAGCGAACGCATCTGCATGGGCAATGCTTTGTCGTATTGCGCAAGGGATCTATACGTCTCAGCAAGATTATTGAGGGCCCCCGCCGTATGTGGGTGCTCGGGCCCTAGCACCTTCTCCGTGATAGACAGCGCACGCAACCGTAACGGTATAGCCTTGTCGTATTGTGCAAGGGCGCTATATGTGCGCGCGAGGTTGTTGAGGCTCCATGCTGTGCTGGGATGCTCGGGTCCTCGCACTTTCTCCAAAATTTCCAAAGCTCTCAGCTGAAGGGGTAAAGCCTTGTCGTGTTGGGCAAGGGCTGCGTATGTATCAGCAAGATTACCAAGGCCAATCGCCGTACTGGGATGCTCGGCCCCCAGAACTTTCTCGTTGATTGCCAGAGCACGCATCTGCAGGGGCAAAGCCTTTTCGTATTGCGCAAGGGCTGCATAGTTAAGCGCCAGGTCGTTGAGGCCCAAAGCCGTATCCGGATGCGCGGGCCCCAGAACCTTCTCCCTGATTGCCAGCGCGCGCATCTGCAGGTCTAAAGCCTTATCGAATTGTGCGAGGGCTCTATATGTCTCGGCAAGGTTGTTGAGACTCCCGGCCGTACTTGGGTGCTCAGACCCCAGCATTTTTTCTCTGATTGCCAGCGCGCGTATTTGCAGAGGTAAAGCCTTGTCGTGTTGCCCAAGATCTTTATAGGTCAAAGCAAGATTGTTGAGACTGACAGCCGTATCCAGGTGCTCAAGACCGTGCAATTTTTCTGTGATTTGTAACGCACGTAGTTGCACCTGCAGTGCCTGATTGGGCTGCGCAAGCCGGGTGTAAGTCAAGGACAGTTCATTCAAGGCCGCAAGGGTGTTGGCTGTCTCCCTGCCAACGACTACATCCAAAAATTCAAGTAATTGAAGCTGTAACGGCAAAGCCTTGTCATAGTTTCCCAAGGCCGAATACGTTGTAGCCAAACTTTTCCTGGCGTACGCCTTCAGCGCGTCTTGTCCAGCCGATTTTTCATAGATCGCCAAGGCTCGCATCTGTAACGGCAATGCTTTGTCGGGCTGCCCAAGAGCCCAGTAGGACATGCCCATTTCACTCAGGGCTTCTGCAGTATCGAGATGCTCAAGACCCAAGACCTTTTCTCGGATTGCGAGGGCCTTGGCATGCAGGATTAAGGCTTTGTCAAAGTTGCCCAAAAAAGCATGTGTGTTCGCCAAATTCAGCATGGATGGCGTGATGTCGATGTGTGCCTGCCCAAGAGTCTCCTCAAGCAAGCGCAAAGCGCCTTCACGCAATGGCAAAGCTGCGGCGTGATTGCCAGCAGTGCTGTGCTGTTTGGCGGCAGACTCCAATTCAACAGCCCGCGTAGGGGGCTGCTGCCCAAATACCGCAACACAAACCAACAGCAGTACAGCGCCAATAAGCGCTTTAATCACGGCTTGCCTGGCGCCGACACAATCACAAGTGTGCACCTTGCACCTGCGGGCGCCTGGATTCGCTTGCTTGCCAACAATTCAACGGCCGCTGGCGTGAGGCTCAAGCGAATCAGGATGCGGTTGGGCCCCTCAAACGCCACACTGTGCGAGATGCCGGATTTGAGCAGGTCTTGCTGCCACTGCGAAGCTGCAATCTGGGGTGAATCGACAATTTGCGTCACTTGCTCAATACTGCCGCCGCCGCGCACGGTTTCGGCCTCCAGGCCATGGAGTTGCTCTGCTTGCCACGAGACGGTCACACTCAAACCCACCAGCAAGGCGACCGACGCCATCACACTGGCGGGCATGGTCAAAAACGCGTACACGCTGTTGACCAGCCGCTGCAGTGCAGACGGTGCCCTTTCCGGGTAAAGCAGCCCTTGCGTTTTGGCCGTGGCCATGAGCCGCTGAAAACCTGGCTCGCTGGTCTGGTAGGCTGGTCGCTTGTCAAGATCTTGCATCATTGCGTTGCGGATCACTGTGGCCTCTTGCTCTGTTTTGGACAATGAGCCGTCTGCCTGCCCCTGCAGCGCCGCCAACCACTGCTCGTCGTCTGTTTTGTTTGTCATGGCATCAGGTCCTAGGCTGCAAGTAACTGCAGGCAGTCGTGTATGAACGGCGCTATGTGCTTACGACTTTGCGTCAAATATTGCCGGGTCGCCGTTTCAGTACGGCCCAGCCGATCGGCAATTTCTTTGCCATCAACTCCCTCGATGACCAGTTCCAACGCGTAGGCTCTGTCAGGCTCTTTTTTGGCAAAACGCGACAGCCCTTTGCTGACGCAGTCGTCCACTGCCTTTGGCGCTTGGGTCGGATCGCGCGTTTGCATGGTGGGGCTTGACTCGGCCAGCAACCATTCTTCATCGGTCAGCGTGTCTTCGGTGCTGCGCAGACTTTGTCGCTGGTGGTCAATCATCGCATTTCGGGCAATCTGCCACAGCCAGGCATTGGCGGCCCCAGCACCACGAAAACTTTCGGCCTGCTTGAGCACTTTCAACAGCGTTTCTTGCAAAACGTCGTCGGCATCGGCACGGGAAAGGCCCTTCGCCATAAAAAAGCGGCCAAATTCACGGCCTTTTTGCTCATAGAGCCTGCGCAGCGCTGCTGTTTGTCCGGCACCGCCCGCACAGAGCGCCGCAATGATGTCTTCGTCGGTCATTTCAAACGACCAACCGTATTGATCAGCTTGCAGGCTTGACCGATTTTGAACATCTCACCTATCCCTTCACCAAACATTAGCGGTGTGTGCCGTACCGGTTGCCAGTGACGAGGTTCTGGTATCGGCCGCCAAGGTGCGCACTGCCGACCCCGCCGTAATAAAAGCCGCCATGGCTGTTCGTATGATACCCACCGCCATAGTTGAATGCCGAGCTTGGGTGGCCACTGGTAGGTTGGTAGCCTGGGCTGCCAAGGGGTGCGCCGTAGGGCTTATAGGTAAAACCCGACTGTGCTGCGGCAGTGCCCACGGTGGCCGCCATCATCAATACGGCGGCGATTGTAGAAACGAGGTTTTTCATTGGGTGTCCTAGGGGCGGTTTATCCAGCGGATGGACAGGCAAAAAATTACCCGGCCCACACCACTTTTGGCATTTGTTCTTTCCTTACTTGTATGGGTTAACGGTGCCGGCCCGACCGGTGTAAGGGTTGACATTACCCTGCGTGCTGTAGTTGTCCAAAAGTGTGCTGTTGGGCGAGGTACGGTAGTGAGGCTGTACGTACGTGCCGTTGCTCCGGAAGTGCCCGCTGACGGATTGAACGGCCATAGCCTGACCGGCGGCGAGCAACGAGAGCAACAAAACGATGGTTTTCATGGTGTTTCCTTTGGGTTGGTTTGTGCAAGGCTTATTCCTTACATGGATAGAGACGAACCGCTTTTGGAAATGTGAGGGCTGCTGTGCCTGTTTGATGTAAATAATTTGCAGGAGGCATGGATGCCCGCGTGCGCGGGCATGACGGGGCTGCCGCCAATGCCTGACTTATGTCGCCGCTACGCTGACAATTCGGTCAAAATCAATGCCTTAGCTGGGCACCCAACATGAAAAAGATACTGGTCATCGTCCCGTTTGCCATGTCGGCCGACAACCTGCTGCTGCGCCAGCAGCAACTGGCCGGCCTGCAGTTCGGCCCTGAGCTGGTGTTTGACTACCGCTGCGTCAAGGCTGGGCCGGTCAACTACTCCAGCCACCATGATTTCGTGCTGGCTGACGCGTCCATCTTTGAGGCCGGTTGCCGCGCGCAGGACGAGGGCTACGCTGCGGTGTGCATCGACACCATGAGCGACTCGGGCGTGGCGGCTTTGCGCAGCGTGCTGGACATCCCGGTGTTCGGGCCCGGCAAGGTGTCGATGCTGACCGCGCTGATGCTGGGCGACCGGTTTTCGATCCTGACCATGGCCAGCCGCTGGAAGCCGCTGTACAAAAAGGCGCTGGATGAGCTGGGCCTGCACCACAAGTGCGCCTCGGTGCGGGCGATCGAGGTGCCGCCCGACAACCAAGGCCTGCTATCGGGCAAGGAAGAGGCGGTGTTTCCGCTGCTCGAAGCAGCAGCCCGGCTGGCGATCGAGGTCGACGGCGCCGAGGTGCTGATCCTGGGCTCGACCACCATGCACCAGGCCCATGCCTACCTGGAGGCGCGCTTGCCGGTGCCGGTCATCAACCCCGGCCCCTTGAGCTACAAGATGGCCGAAGCCGCGCTGGGCCTGGGCCTGCGCCAAAGCCGTCAGGCCTACCCCAAACCTCTGCACCCACGGCTGGACATGCTCGAGGCCATGATGGCGGCTGCAAAACATCAGGTGGCGGGACAGCCATGAGCAAGCGGCTGAGCGCGGCGCAGGTGGCGGGCTACGAACGGGACGGCTTTGTGAGCCCGGTGCCGGTGCTGTCCACCACTGAAGCACTGGCCGCACGGGCCGAGCTAGAAGCCTGGGAAGCGGTGCAGGGCGGCCCCATTGATTTCCCGGAAAAATCCAAGTCCTACCTGCTGTTCGACTGGGCTGATCAGCTGGTGCACCACCCCGCCATCCTGGACGCGGTGGAGGACCTGATCGGCCCGGACATTCTGGTCTACCACAGCACCCTGTTCCTGAAAGAGGCGCGCACCGCGGCCTTCGTGCGCTGGCACCAGGACAGCACCTACTTTTACCTCGCGCCGCATCTGCATGTGACCGCCTGGGTGGCTTTGTCGGACGCATCCGAGGCGGCCGGCTGCATGCGGGCCCTGCCCGGCAGCCACCGCTGGGGCAGCATTGCGCACGATGACAAGCCCGAGCCGATGAATATGATCCGGCGCGGCCAGGGCATCAGCGAGCGCTTCGATGCCGAGACCGGTTGCCCCATGCCGCTGCGCGTGGGTGAGATGTCCTTGCACCACACAGACCTGGTGCACGCCTCTGGCGCCAATGACACCAATGACCGCCGCATCGGGCTGGCTATCAGCTACATCCCGGCCCGGGTACGCCCGACGGGCGCGGTGCAGCCCCATGCGCTGTGCGTGCGGGGCCAGGATTACGGTCACTTCCATCCCGAACAGCGCCTGCGCCAGGCCCTGTCCGCGCCCGACCGCCTGCAGCACCAGCAGGCCCTGGCCGCCTTTCGGGCGCTGCAGGATGCGGGCTTTGCACCAAGTACGCCATGACACCAACGACTGAAGCCCTGCGCCTGAGCCAGCTGGCCGAGCACTACTTTGCCGCGGTCGACCGGATGGACCTGGCCGCCACCCTGGCCTGCTTCACGCCCGATGCCCGCTTCACCATTGCCACCTACAACACCTTGTATCAGGGTCGCGACACCGAGATCCGCGCCATGTTTGAGCGGCTCAACGCCCGCTACGCGCAGGTGTGGCATGGCGACTTCGACCACGTGGTGCAGGGGCCGAACCGCATCGCCAGCCGGTTCCGGGTGGAGAACATCACCCATGGCGGCGAGATACTGGTCAAGCACAACTGCAATTTCTTCCGGCTGCGCGGTGCGCTGTTTGAGGAGGTGTTTGTCTATATGAGTGGCGACAACTCGCTGGGCTGACAAATCTCGTCTCCCAAACAGCACCGAAGGTGCAGCATTTTTAAGCCTTCAAACCTTCATGCCGGAGTGGCAGAAACAACCGTAGGCCGCTTCGCTTTCTTAACCTTCAGACCACCCTTTTTCTTCGCCTGAAAGAGGTCGTATTGCCCCTGCATACGCAGCCAAATCTCAGGGCCATTACCAACCCACTTACCCACACGCAGCGCCATCTCGGCCGTAATGGCAGAGCGCCCATTGATCACACGTGAAAGAGTGACGCGCGACACGCCCAACTGCGCTGCCGCTTCGTTCACGCTCAGTTGCAGTTCAGGCAAAACGTCATCACGAATGATCAGGCCAGGGTGAGTAGGGTTGTGCATAGTCATCATCAACTTTCAAATAATCTAGTGGTAGTCCTGATAGTTGACCAACACGGCATCTTGACCAACGAACATAAAGGTCAACCGCCAGTTGCCGTTGATCCAAACTGACCAATGACCATTAAAACCACCGGATAAAGAGTGAAGCCGCCAACCGGGAATATCCATCTGTTCCGGCATTGCGGCTTGGTTCAAGGCTGCCAGTTGGCGATTGAGTTTGTCAGCGTGGTGGGGTTAGATGCCCGCCTTGCTGCCTTTTTCAAAAAACGCCTGTAGCCCCTTGTGACGAAATAATTTGATCACTCTTTTAGTGTATCAACTAGCGATACAAGGCGCAACTTTTAAGTCAAGATAAAGCACCCAATTTTCAGCCTCCCTTTGGACGTGCGTCTACCCGAGCGCGCCACCCAGCATCATTCGGAGCGGGAAGCGTTTTGATGCTGCGCTACCTGCTGGACACCAACATCGTCTTTTACGTGTTGAAGCGGCGACAACTCGCTCGGCTGACCCGTATTCAGTTCCACCACACTTGAATAGCTCCGTCTCTTGCACTTTGAGAAGAGCTTCGAACCCAAGAGGCGCGAAAGGCGTTCTGTTTGAGTGCCATGTTTTGATTTGGATCACAATCATTCACACTTGGTAATCATTAGCAATAATGCATCAGAACATCAATATCGGTGTAGTCGGCATGTGGGGGGGGGTTAAATGGGCGAGGCAACTGAGACGTATAAGAAAGTTCTCGATGGGTCACTTTCCAGGTTTCCTTTTGGGTTCTGGCGACCACCTGAAGGTTTTGTCCGGATGATTGAGGTGGTTCGATATGCTGCCTCAGAGGCTGGAGTTCATCCGGCAAACGTCACTAAAACGCAAATGAAGAAATGGGGGCTTGAAACTCCACTTGTTCAACTCTGTGGTGGCTCCACTTCAAGGCTTCAAGGCTTAACGAGAGTTGGTATGGAGCCGCCAGATATGCCGCCAGTGGAGGAGACTTTCAAGCTTAGAAGACGCACAAAGTTGTCAAATGCAGTGATGAGTGAGGTTTGGCTTCGCGATCAAGGTAAGTGCGCCCAGTGTGAGTCTACCGAAGACCTTGAATTCGATCACATCATTCCCCATTCCAAAGGTGGATCATCAACTACAGAAAATCTTCGCATTCTTTGCCAAGTATGTAATCGAACTAGGGGTGCCCGTATCTAGTCTATGGTCAGGCGATTGGACGAGCAGCCACTCCCGCAAGCCCTCACGATGCTTGCTGATGTTGTGATGTTTTGATTGGACAAGCCCTGGGCACGCAGAATTCTGCGACAAACGACGTTGACACGGCACAAATCGTGGGATTGAGTTTCCAGTTTCCGGGCACTCGTAAAAGACGCTCTGCGCAGCAATGCGAGCGTTGGCTGTCACTAGTAGAAAGATCGCTTTGGGTCGATTGTGTAAATTGGCTGTTTTCCGTAGTGGACCGCATCCAGCCCTTTGGATTCACTCAGCCATACCTGGACTGGTCTCCAGCAATTGATTGCACGAGCCAATACGCGACAAACATCCCGAAAGTGGCTCACATTTTGGGTATTACAGGAGCCTAAGCCACCCCAACCAACCCGTCAGGGCGCGGCTGCAACCCCACCCAGCGCTGGCAGCCTGAGCAACTGACACCACTGCGCCAAACTTGCGCCGCCCTGCCCCAGCGCCAGCGTGACATACAGCACCTCCTGGGCATGCGACGCCGGCCAGACCCGGCTCGTCAAGTCCATGAACTTGGTCGCCAGCTCGGCGCGGCTGTAGGGGGCGGCGTCGTCACCGCGATTGACACCGGCCTCGCCCACCAGCGTGCTGCCGTCCGTCAGGGTGATGACGACCCGTGCCGGGCGCTCAAAAGGCAGGCGGCGCGTCATGGCCGGGTCTTCGGTCACGCTGACCCGCTGGGCCAGGGCCAGCACCGCCGGGTTACGCACGGCGTCCCAGCTGAAGCTAGCCAGGCCGCTGTGGCCATGCACCAGCCGGGTGGCCACTGCAAAG
>CAJAXU010000195.1 GCA_903948045.1 uncultured beta proteobacterium
GCTTGCCGCAGATGACGAGTTGCGGCTGTTCCTTGTCGCAGAGTGCCTTGAGTAGCTTGGCGACAGCCAGCGGCTGTAGTTCGACATCAGTTTCCACGAGAATGCCACGGTCAGCGCCAATGGCCATCGCGGTGCGCAAGGTTTCCTGGCACTGCGTCACGCCGCAAGAGACGGCGATGACCTCGGTGACGACGCCTTTTTCTTTCAGGCGCACCGCCTCTTCAATGGCGATCTCGTCAAACGGGTTCATGCTCATTTTGACGTTGGCGATGTCTACACCCGTGTTGTCCGACTTGACCCGAACCTTCACGTTGTAGTCCACCACCCGCTTGACTGCGACCAGGACTTTCATTGTTGTCACTCCAGAGGGTTATGAATTCTGCGTTTTAGACTTGACGTACACGTCAACCTGCTGATTCTATGCCGCACACCTTGTGCACCGTATCGGGATGACCAAATCCCGCAGATCAATTGTCAAATAGTACGACCGTGCTTTTATTATAGGGCGGACTTCTCGCCAATGGCGGCCTCAGCCATATCCTTCAGTTGGGCCGGGTGTGCAGCACCCGCTGCGGGAACGGGATCTCGATGCGGTGCTCGCGCAGCAGGCGCAGGATGTCCAGGTTGACCATAGAGCGCAGATTGAGCGTGCCGTTTTCCGGGTCAGCGATCCAGTAACCCACGGTGAATTCCAGGCCGTCGGCGCCAAAGGCCGACAAGGCCACGGCAGGCGCCGGCTCGCGCAGCACACGCTGCTGGTTCAGCGCCGCCTCATGCAGCAAGCGCATCACCAGGCTGACGTCGCTGTCGTAGGCGACCGACACCACGGTCGATTGCCACACTTGGGCGTCGGCCAGCGACAGGTTCTCGACCCGGCTGGTGATCAGCAGCTCATTGGGCACGATCGATTCGCGCCCGGTGAGCGAGCGGATCACGGCGTAGCGGGCATTGATCTGGGTGATGCGCCCTTCAAAATTGTCCACTCGCACGTTGTCACCGATGCGCATGCTGCGCTCGGCCAGGATGACAAAGCCGCTGATGTAATTGGCGGCCAGCTTTTGCAGGCCAAAGCCCAGACCGACCCCGATAGCGCCGCCCAGCACCGACAGGGCTGTGAGGTCAATGCCAACCGCCGCCAGCGCGATCAATAGCCCCACAAACAACAACAGCGCCCGGGTGGCATTGCTGACCGCCATGCGCAGCGACAGCTCGCCACCGGTGGCCGAACGCAACAGCCGCGTCTCAATGGCCGAAGCAATCCACAGCGCCACGATCAACACCAGGCCTGCGGTCAGGCTGCCCTCGATCAGGGTGCGCACCGACAGGCGCGAGTCCCCCATCTTCCAGGTGATCTGGTCCAACTCTTCCAACACCAGCGGCAACAGACCACTGACCCACAGCACCATGGCCATCCAGGCGATCCAGGAAATACTGCGTTCAAGGGCGCGCACCAAGGGGGTCTCCCCCAAGGTGGCCTGCAGCACTTTGACCCCCAGCCGGATCACCAGCAGCGACAACAGCACCGGGATGGCAATCTTGAAAACGGTCAGCGGCACCCAGTGCATGACGATGCCGCGCGCCGCCAGGCTCAGGCACAGCAGCAGCAAGGGGAACAGCACCCCGTCGATGATGCGCTTACCGAACAGGATCGACCGGCGCTCACCCTGCAGGGTTCCCCGGCCCAGCAGCCAGGCCAAAAGCCCCGCCAGCGCCGCACTGGCGGCCAAAGCGCCCAGCTCGGTCACGGCGGCCGGTCGGGCAAGGGCCTGCAACCAACTCTCGATGTCGGTGATCGGGGTCTCAGACATCCGCCAGCACCCGGATATGGGCCTCGACACTTCGACCCAGGGCGCTGAGGTTGTAGCCCCCCTCCAGGCAAGACACGATGCGGCCCTTGGCGTGACGCCGGGCCACGTCTTTGATGCGTTGCGTGATCCAGGCGTAATCCTGCTCCACCAGGCCGAGTTGCCCCAGGTCGTCCTCGCGGTGCGCATCAAACCCGGCGCTGATGAAAATCATCTCGGGCGCAAACGCTTCCAGCCGCGGAATCCAGGCGTGCTCGATCAGTTCACGCACCTGCGGGCCCCGGGTATAGGCCGGCACCGGCAGATTGACCAGGTTGCCGGCGGTGGACCGGCTGCCGCCCTCTGGGTAGAACGGGTGCTGGAAAAAGCTGACCATCAGGATGCGTTCGTCACCGGCGACGATGTCCTCGGTGCCATTGCCGTGGTGCACGTCGAAGTCGACGATGGCCACGCGTTGCAGGCCGTGCCGCTCCAGCGCGTACTTGGCCGCCACCGCAACATTGTTGAAAAAACAAAAACCCATGGCGTGGTCATGGCAGGCATGGTGGCCGGGCGGGCGCACGGCGCAAAAAGCGTTTTCCAGTTCGCCAGCCAATACCGCGTCGGTGGCCGCCAGCGCGGCGCCGGCCGCGCGCAGGGCAGCGTCCCAGGTGCTGACATTGAGCGAGGTGTCGGGGTCAATCTGGGTGTGCGTCGGGCCACCGGCGGCGATCTCGTCGCGCAGACTGTCGCTCAGGCCGCGCAGCGCCGCCACATGCAGGCGATGGTGGGCGAGTTCAATGTCCGCCAGTGGCGCGGGCGGCGGCTCCCGTCGGTCCAGCACCTGGCTCAGGCCCGAGATCAGCAGGCGGTCTTCGATGGCATCCAGCCGTTCTGGGCATTCCGGGTGACCGGGCCCCATTTCATGCTTCCAGCAGTCGCGGTGGGTAAAGTAGCCGGTCATTGTCACGGTGATCGCCTGCGTCCTGAATTTTTTGTTAAGGTCGCGTCATGGAAGCACAACAAGTCAAATTGCTGGTTGATCAGACGCTGAAATCTCTGGTCAATCAGCTTAACACGGTCATTGTGGGCAAAGCGGCCCAAACGCAAGACTGCGTGGTCTGCCTGCTTGCCGGCGGCCACCTGCTGATTGAAGACGTGCCAGGTGTTGGCAAGACCACGCTGGCGCATGCGCTGGCACGCACTTTCGGACTGCAGTTTTCACGGGTTCAGTTCACCGCTGACCTGATGCCCAGCGACCTGTCGGGGGTGTCGGTGTACGAGCGCGCCAAAGAGTCATTTGTGTTTCACCCTGGGCCGATGTTTGCCCAGGTGCTGCTGGCCGA
>CAJAXU010000196.1 GCA_903948045.1 uncultured beta proteobacterium
CCCCAACCCGACGCAAGCCCCATGAGCCCAACCCTGCCGCACAAAGTTATTTTCGATACCGACCCCGGCGTGGATGACGCCATGGCGCTGTACTTTGCCCTGGCACACCCTGATATCGAGGTGCTGGGCATCACCACCACCTTTGGCAACGTGACGGTGCAGCAGGCTGCCACCAACGCGCTGTACCTGTGCGCCCTGGCCGGGCGGCAGATTCCGGTCACGCAGGGCGTGGCGCGGCCCTGGGTGAAGGCCGGGGAGGCACCGCCCGCCTACATCCACGGTGCCGATGGCCTGGGCAACCTGCTCCAGCGCATCGCGGTGACCGACACGCTTGACCCGCGCTCATCCGCCCAGTTCATTGTGGACATGGCGCGGGCCCAGCCGGGGCAGATCACGCTGGTGGCGGTGGGCCCGCTGGGCAACCTGAGCTTGGCGCTGCGGCTGGAGCCCGAGCTGCCGCGCCTGCTCAAGCAGGTGATTTTGATGGGCGGCACCGTGCTGGAGCCGGGCAATGTGTCGCCCGTGGCCGAGGCCAACATCTGGAACGACCCGCACGCCGCCGACCAGGTGTTCACCGCCGGCTGGCCACTGACCATGGTGGGGCTGGATGTGACGCACCGGCTGGTGCTGCCGGTGACTATGTTTCAGCAGATTGCCACGCACCAGCGCCACCGCGCCACCGACACACTGCACACTGCGGTGGACTTTTATGCCCATTTTTACGGCAGCCGCTTTGAGCATGTGGCGGCGGTGCATGGCTGCTTTGGCCATGATGTGCTGGCCTTCATCTACCTGGTGGCGCCCCATTTGTTCCAGACCCAGGCCGGGCAGATTCGCGTGGCCACCGACGGCCTGGCGCAAGGCCAGACCATCCTGAAGCGCCAGGCCGGCATCGACTACCCGCAAGCCGGTTGGGAAGCCGCCGTGCCCATCAGCACAGTGTGCATGGCGGTGGACGCCTCCGAGTGCAGCGAACTGTTCATGGCCACGCTGCTGCGCGACTGGCTGCCCGCCTGATAGGCTCCCCCGCTCTGCACAAGGCCACGCCATGCACTTGCCCGTGATTGATTTCCAAAGCCCGGACGCAGCGCCGGCGTTTTGCCAGAGCCTGCACAGCACCGGTTTTGCGGTGCTGACGCGCCACCCGCTGCAGCAAACCCTGGTGGAAGGCATCTATGCCGAATGGCTGCAGTTTTTTCAGAGCGAGGCCAAGCACGCCTATGCCCATGACGCGGTGCGGCACGACGGCTATTTTTCACCGGCGGTGTCCGAAACCGCCAAGGGCCACACGCAACGCGACCTGAAAGAGTTTTTTCACATCTACCCCTGGGGCCGTTACCCGGCCGAGGTGTCGGACGCTGCCCGGCGCTACTATGCCCAGGGCAACGCGCTAGCGCAAACGCTGCTGGGTTGGGTGGAAGCGTACTCGCCGCCCGAGGTGCGCGCCCGCTACACCATGCCGCTGCCCGCCATGCTAGACGGCAGCGACCACACCCTGCTGCGCGTGCTGCACTACCCGCCGCTAACCGGCGACGAACCGGCCGGCGCGCTGCGCGCGGCCGCGCACGGCGACATCAACCTGCTGACGCTGTTGCCTGCCGCCACCGAGCCCGGTCTGCAGGTGCTGGGGCAGGACGGCGCCTGGCACGACGTGCCCTGTGACTTCAATTTTCTGATCGTCAACATCGGCGACATGCTGGCCGAGGCCTCGGGCCACCACTACCCATCCACCGTGCACCGGGTGCTCAACCCGGTGGGGGCTGCCAGAGCCAAGCCACGCATCTCGCTGCCGCTGTTTCTGCACCCGCGCCGCGAAGTCGTGTTGTCAGAGCGCTACACCGTGGGTAGCTATTTTGACGAGCGCATGCTCGAATTACGCGGCCAGGCCAGCTGAACTGCGCGAACCGCGCCTGCATATAACGCGGGCGCATATTGAAATTGTAAAAATGTCGTTTGGTATCTGAGCGGGGCCGCCTACAGTCGCGGCCCATGTACCAGTACACCGACTTTGACCGCCAATTTGTGCGCCAGCGCGCTGCCCAATACCGAGACCAGTTGCAACGCAACCTGGCCGGCCAGCTCAGCGATGATGATTTCAAGCCGCTGCGGCTGCAAAACGGCTGGTATGTGCAGCGCTACGCGCCCATGCTGCGGGTGGCGGTGCCCTACGGCGAGCTCTCCAGCGCCCAGTTGCGGGTGCTGGCCACCATCGCGCGCGACTACGACCAACCCCAAGCGCAGGTGTACCAAACTGCCAGCCAGACCCAGGGCAAGCTGGGCACAGCGCACCTGCCCACCGGCTATGCCCACTTCACCACCCGGCAAAACGCCCAGTTCAACTGGATCCCACTGACCAAAAGTGCCGATGTGATGGACCTGCTGGCCAGCGTGGACATGCACGGCATTCAGACCAGCGGCAACTGCATCCGCAACATCACCAGCGACGAACGCGCCGGCATTGCGGTGGACGAGATCGTCGACCCGCGGCCGTTTTGCGAGATCCTGCGTCAGTGGAGCACCCTGCACCCTGAATTTGCCTTTTTGCCGCGCAAGTTCAAGATTGCGGTGTCAGGCGCCCGGGAAGACCGGGCAGCCACCGCCTGGCACGATGTCGGCCTGCACGTGCTGCGCAACGCGCAGGGCGAGGTTGGTTTCAAGGTACTGGTCGGTGGCGGCATGGGCCGCACGCCGGTGATTGCCAGCACCATCCGCGAGTTTTTGCTTTGGGACCAGATCCTGAATTATCTGGAAGCCGTGGTGCGGGTTTACAACCGCTGGGGTCGGCGTGACAACATCTACAAGGCGCGCATCAAGATCCTGGTCAAGGCCGAAGGCCAGCGCTTTACTGACGAGGTGGAAGCGGAGTACCAGCAGATTCTGACGCAAGACGGCGCGCCGCACACCATCACCCAGGCCGAGTTGGACCGGGTGTCAGCCTCATTTGTACCGCCTGCGGTGCACGCCGGCCGTCCGGACAACGCGCACAAGATGGCCGACATCCTGCGCGCTGCCGCTGAAGACGATGTTGAATTTGGTCGCTGGCTGCAGCAAAACGTGGCCCCACACAAAAACCCCGACCTGCGCGCTGTGACCCTGTCGCTCAAGCGCCTGGGCCAGGCGCCCGGCGACGCCACCGCCAACCAGCTCGACCGCGCCGCCGACCTGGCCGACCAGTTTTCAGCCGGCGAAGCCCGTGTCACGCACGACCAAAACCTGCTGCTGCCCTGGGTGCGCTGCGACCAGCTTCCTGAACTGTGGCGCGCGGCACGCCAACACGGCTTTGCCCGCTCCAACATCCGGTTGCTGACCGACATGATCGCCTGCCCCGGTGGCGATTTTTGCGCGCTGGCCAACGCCCGCTCGATCCCGATCGCCGAAGCCATCACCGAACGCTACCAAGACATGGACGAGCTGCACGATCTGGGGGAGATTGACCTGCACATCAGCGGCTGCATCAACTCGTGTGGCCACCACCACAGCGGCCACATCGGCATTTTGGGCGTGGACAAGGACGGGCGCGAGTGGTACCAGGTGTCGCTCGGCGGCTCCGACGGCTCCACCCTCAGCGGTGCGGCCGGTGCCGGTAAAATTGTTGGCCCGTCATTTGGCGCGGCCGAGGTGCCCGACGTGATCGAGGCCCTGCTCGACACCTACCGCAGCGAGCGACTCAGCGCTGAGACCTTTATTTCCACACTGCGCCGCGTCGGGCTGGAACCCTTCAAACTCGCCGCCAACAGCGCCCGCCACAGCCAGGTGGCCGAACTGGGCTGAGCTCGGATTCACTATGAAATTAATAGCTACAAACGACGCTGCGACAAGGCTTACAGGCCAAAATGTCTTGCAACTGGCCAATGATGTGGATCCGTCCACACTGGCCCTGGACGGGGTGGAGCGCATCGACCTACAGTTCCCCAAGTTCACCGATGGCCGCGCCTACAGCCAGGCCTTTCTGCTGCGCCGTCGGCTCGGCTTCCAGGGTGAACTGCGCGCCACTGGTGATGTGCTGATCGACCAACTGGTGCAAATGCAACGCAGCGGTTTTGACTCTGCCGTGTTGCGCGCTGACCAGGATACCGCCGCCGCCGAGGTGCAATTTTCGCGCTTCGCCAGTTTTTACCAGGGCGACGCCCGCACCATCGCCCCGCTGTTCGCCCGAAAAAGCCCCCCTGCTGCCGGTCCGCAATAAGGATCGCAGCCGGTAAGGCCACTGAAACCCAATAAAATAGCGGGTTTCCACCCCCCGTCGAAAACCAACATGACCCACACCGTCACCGAAGCCTGCATCAAATGCAAATACACCGACTGCGTCGACGTTTGTCCGGTGGAGTGCTTTCGTGAAGGCCCCAACATCCTGACCATCGACCCCGATGAGTGCATCGACTGTGCGGTCTGCATCCCCGAGTGCCCGGTGAACGCCATTTACGCTGAAGAAGACGTGCCGTCAGACCAGCAGCACATGACGGCACTGAATGCCGAACTGTCCCGCTTGCCGGGCTGGAAGAGCATCACCAAGCGCAAAGCGCCGCTGCCAGATGCCGACGAGTGGAAAGACAAAACCAATAAATTGCCTCTGCTGGTCCGCTAAGCGGACCGTTCAAACAACATGGATCTTCAAATGAATGCCGGCGTCAACCCGGCGGCCCCGTCGCTGGACGGCCCGATCGAAACCGATGCCGTCATCGTGGGCGCCGGCCCGGTCGGCCTGTTTCAGGTGTTTGAGCTTGGCCTGCTAGAAATCAAGGCGCACGTGATCGACTCGCTGGCCTACCCCGGCGGCCAATGCGTGGAGCTGTACCCCGACAAACCCATCTACGACATTCCCGCTGTGCCCGTGTGCACTGGCCAGGAGCTAACCGACAACCTGCTCAAGCAGATCGCCCCCTTTGGCGCCACCTTCCACTACGGTCAAGAAGTGACCACGGTGCAAAAACAGGACGACGGGAGATTTTTTGTCGAAACCTCCAAGGGCACGCGTTTTTTGACCAAGACCATCTTCATCGCCGCCGGTGTAGGCGCGTTTCAGCCACGCACGCTCAAGGTGGACGGGCTGGACGCATTTGACGGCAGCCAA
>CAJAXU010000197.1 GCA_903948045.1 uncultured beta proteobacterium
ACCCAGTCAAACCCAGCAGATGAGCCTCTTGTAGGGGCACGTTTTAACTCCGAGTCCAATGAAATCAACCACTTGCGCGCGTAACTGTCGAAGACCGGTGAACATGGTGGTCGGCCCAGGCGAAGTGGTCGGCCTGGTTGGCCCCTCGGGCTCGGGCAAGAGCACGCTGCTCAAATGCCTGGGCGCGGTGATCGAGCCCACGTCCGGGCGCATGGTGCTGGGGCAGGAGGTGATCTACGACCAGGGCTGGCAGATTCCCGATTTGCGTGCCCTGCGGCGTGACAAGATTGGTTTTGTGTTCCAGGCGCCCTACCTGATCCCGTTTCTGGATGTGACCGACAACGTGGCCCTGCTGCCCATGCTGGCCGGCGTGGCCAACGCCGAAGCCCGCCAGCGTGCCCTGGTGTTACTCACCGCGCTGGATGTGCAGCACCGGGCCAAGGCCATGCCCAGCCAACTCTCAGGCGGTGAGCAACAGCGGGTGTCGATCGCGCGCGGCCTGGTGAACCGGCCGCCGGTGATTCTGGCCGACGAGCCAACCGCTCCACTGGACAGCGAGCGCGCCCTGGCGGTGATCCGCATCCTCAACCAGATGGCCCGCCAGTTTGACACCGCCATCATTGTGGTGACCCATGATGAAAAAATCATTCCCACCTTCAAGCGGATCTACCACATCCGCGACGGTGTGACCCATGAAGAGGTGGGCGAAGGTCGGGCTACTCCACCTTGATCTGGTTGTCTTTCACGATCCGGCTCCAGAGCTCGATCTCGCTGCGGATTTTGCGGCCGTAGTCGTCGGGGCTGCCGCCCACAATGTCAAAACCCATGTCAGCCAGCTTGGCCGCCAGGGCAGGCTGGCGCAAGGCGCGCACCAGCGTGTCATTGAGTTTGGCCACCACCGCCGGCGGCATGCCGGCGGGACCGACCACCCCATAAAACGGCGCCGCATCGGGCATGGCGATGCCCAATTCTTGCAGTGTGGGCACGTCCGGCAGCATGGGGGAGCGTTTGCTGCGCACAATGGCCAAGCCCTGCACCTTGCCTGCCTTGACCTGAACGCCAGTGGGCACGATGGCGTCTACCAGCACCGGCACCTGGCCACCCATCACATCACGCAGTGCTGGCGCCACACCCGTGTAACCAATGTGCTGCCAGGCGATGCGCTGCTGCGCCCCCACCATCTCAAACCACAGGTGGCCGTAGCTGCCGGGCCCGCCACTGGTGTAAGACGGTGGCGCCGGCTGCTTGCGGGCCCAGTCCAGCAGGTCTTTGAAGGTCTTGGCCGGCACCGAGGGGTGGGACACCACCAGCAGCGGCTGCGTCACCACCTCGGCAATCGGGGCCAGGTCTTTCACCGGGTCGTAGGGCAGCTTTTTGCCCAAGGCGGTGTTGAAGGCAATCGGCACGCCCACGCCGGCCAAGGTGTAGCCGTCGGGTTTTGATTTGGCCACCGCGTCAATGCCGATCACCTGGCCGGCGCCGGGTCGGTTTTCCACCACCACCTGCTGGCCCAGCAATTCGCCCCAGTAGGGCGCGATGGTCCGAAAAGCGGTGTCCACACCGCCGCCCGCGGCCACCGGAACGATCAGCTTGATCGGTTTGTCGGGGAAGGCGTCTTGTGCCAAAGCCGACAGCGGCATCTGGCCCAGGCCGGCAATGGTTGCCAGCAGGGCTAGGCGCGAGAGGGTTTGCCGGCGTGCGGCACGTTGGGACGCATGGTGCGTTGGGGCCGGGTTCATCCCCCGGTGCGGGTTCAGTTGCTTGAGCAGTGGCATCGCTGGTCTCCTTTTAACTTGTATACTAGCATGGCAATGAATCAAACTCAAGCCACTCCCTTGTCTGTCGGCGTGACCGTGATGCCGGAATGGTTCCAGAGTGAAGGGGTCGACGCGGTGCTCGACCGGCTACAGGCCTTCGGGGCCGATGCCCTGGTGACCAGCCCCTACCTGCTCGAAATTGCGCCAACGGGCGAGGGCGCGCGCGAACCGCCGCCCGATGGTGATGCCGGTATCGTGCGACCGCTGGATCGCGACCTGTGGGGCCAGCGGGAAACCTGGGTGCGTACCGCGCCCTCGCTGGTGCATGACTTGTCCCGCTACCGTGGCCTGCGCTACCAGCCCTCGCCACCCGGCGCTTTGACGCTGGCGCAACCCGACCTGATCGACCGCGTGGTGGCTGGTGCCCACGACCGCGGCATGGCCGTGTATTTGCAGGTCATGGCCGCCAGCCCGCCCGGCTACCGGGTGCAGTTTTCAGGCGCGGTCGACGAAGACCAGTGCCGGGGCCCTGATGGTCTGCTGCACCCGCAGCGGGTGGACCGCAACGCCAGCCTGGCCAGCCCGCATGTGCAGGCCTACGGTGCTGCGCTGTTGGCCGAGCTGGCCGAGCGCTACCCCGGCGTGCACGGCCTGCGCATCGACTGGCCCGAGTACCCGCCCTATGACTTGCGCAGCACCCTGTTCGATTTCAGCCTGCATGGCCAGCAGGCCTTGAAGCAGCAGGGTGTTGAGCCTATGGCCTACGGACGGCTGGTGACGGCGCAGCTGAAGGCGTGGCGCACCGCCGCGCAGGCCGCAGCGCCGCAGGGCGCGCCAGCGGTGCGGGCGGCATTGCGCGACGCCGGCTGGGACGCCTTCTTTGGCGCCCATGGCGACGGACAGCCCCTGTGGGCCAGCAAACGCGCCAGCGTGGCGGCGCTGCTGCGCGCTTACCGTGCTG
>CAJAXU010000198.1 GCA_903948045.1 uncultured beta proteobacterium
CTGCACCGATAGCAGATAGTGGCGCAGAAACAGGACCATGGCAGGGACCTAGGCCGCGGCGGATTCCGTTGCCGACTTCTCGGACACGCCAGCTTGAGCAAAGCTGGCCATATCGCGCAGAATGGTGCAGGCCGACTGCAGCAGCGGCCAGGCCAATGCGGCACCCGAGCCTTCACCCAAACGCAGGCCCAGGTCCAGCAAAGCCTGTACGCCCAGGTACTGCAGCATGAACTCGTGGCCGCGCTCGCCCGAGCGGTGGGCAAACACGCAGCGCTGCAGCACCAGCGGCTGCAGCGCATGCGCCACCAGCACCGCCGCGCTGGCAATGAAGCCGTCCACCAGCACGACGCGCCGCTCGTGCGCTGCCTGCAGCACCGCGCCCACCATGGTGGCGATCTCGAAGCCACCCAGCGCAGCCAACGCCTGCAGCGGCGCTTGTGCCTCAGCGTGGCGCGCCAGCACCTCGCGCAGCACGGCCGTCTTGCGCTGCACGGCAGCCGCGTCTAGGCCGGTGCCGGCGCCGGTGCACTGGGCGATGTCCAGGCCGGCCAGCCGCGCCAGCAGCAGCGAGGCGGCCGAGGTGTTGCCAATGCCCATCTCACCGAGCAGCAGCACATTGCCCGGCAGACCCTGCACCAAGGCGACGCCGTGCGCCAACGCCTGTGCGCACTGCCCCGCGCTCATGGCCGGTTGTTGCGACGAATCGGCGGTGCCCAGCTCCGCACCGGCCGCTTTGCGCACCTGCAGGCCGGGCCGTTGGGCACCGGCCATTAGCCCAGCCAAAAAGTCGTGCTTGACGCCGCAGTCCACCACGGTCAGCGCGATGCCGTGCTGGCGCGCCAGCACGCTCACCGCCGCGCCACCAGCCAAAAAGTTCTCCACCATCTGCCAGCTGACATCACTTGGAAAGGCCGAGATGCCGCGGGCTGTGAGGCCATGGTCGCCGGCAAACACCACCATCTGCGGCGCCGCAATCTCGGGCAATGTGGTGCCCAAAATCTGGCCCAACTGCAGCGCCAGGCCCTCCAGCCGACCGAGCGACCCCTGCGGCTTGGTCTTCTGGTCCAGCTTGTGCTGCAGGGCGCGGGTCAGCGCCGGGTTGGCGATGTCGGCCAGGGTGGGCAGATGGTGGGTCATGGTTTGGGGGCTTTCAAAACGGTCAGGGTCAAGAGTCAACTTGGGGTGAGCAGCTGCGCCAGCACGCCCGGCTCAAAATGCTCGGTGATGAAGTCGGCCAGGCCGTCAAACACGGCGTCCAGCGTGGGCACGGGGCGGGTGCCCAGCGGGTCAAACAGGGCCTGCAGCGCGGCCGGGTCTTCCAACAAGCCATGCAGATACAGCCCGAGCACGTTGCCGGCCGGGTTTTGCCAGGCCAGCCCGTCGGGCATGGCAGACAGGGCCAGCTCGCCGGCCTGCGCCAGGCCGGCGTGCTGGCGGGTCTGGCCGTGGTGGATTTCATAACCGCGCACGGTCACACCGGCCAGCGCGGCCCAGGGTCCGTGCACAGCGCCGAACATGGCCTGGGTGTGGCGCACCGTCTTGTCGGCCTCAAACACCGTCACCAGTGGCAGCAGGCCCAGCCCCGGCGCGTTGCCGTCGATGCCGTGCGGGTCAACCAGCGCCTCGCCCAGCATTTGCAGGCCACCGCAAATGCCCAGCACCGCCCCGCCCCGCCCGGCAAATGCCGTCACCGCCGCGTCCAGCCCCTGGGCACGCAACCAGGCCAGGTCGCCACTGGTGTGTTTGGAGCCAGGCAGGATGAGCCAGTCACAGCCCGGCGCCAGGCCGGCCAGCTCGGCCGGGCTGCGCACCCACTGCAGGCGCACGCCAGGGATGTTTTTGAGCGGCTGGAATTCGTCCAAATTGCTGATGCGCGGGTAGGCGATCACCGCAATGGTCTGAAAAAGCGGATGTGCAGCGACAAGCGTCGGAGCGACGGCCACGACCGGCGCCGGGCCGCCCCAAGCCGGTCGAGCCCCCTCGGGGGGCAGCGCAGTACGCGCAGCGACAAGCGTGGGGGTCTCATCAAAAACGCCGTCCTCTTCGGGCAGGCCGTGCTGCCACCACATCGGCAACGTGGCCACGGTGGGGATGCCGGTCAGGTCCTGCAGCATCTGCGGCGCCGGCGCCAGCAGGACGGCGTCGCCGCGGAACTTGTTCAGC
>CAJAXU010000199.1 GCA_903948045.1 uncultured beta proteobacterium
CGGGGCCGGCGACGCCCTCGATCGCGCCTTGCTTGCCAAATTCGGCCAGGTTCTCGCCACGGGCCAGCTTTTTCTCAACGGCATAACTCAAAAATGTGGGAATCTCGGTGCCTCCGGCTGGTATGCAGCCAAAGGGCGCGCCAATGGCGGTGCCGCGCAGCCAGGCAGGCAGCGAGCGGCGCCAGTCGGAGCCCGTCATCTGCACACGGCTGAGCTTGTTTAGCGACTCGTGGCTGGCGCCTTCAAACAAGACTGCGTGCAAGGCCTCGGCCACGGCAAACAGGCCCACGGCCACCAGCACGATCTCGACCCCATCCAGCAGCTCAGGTACACCGCCGGTGTAGCGAGCCTGGCCGGTGATTTGGTCCAGCCCGACCAGGCCGGCCGCCAGACCGACAAACAAGGCGGTGAGGCCCCGCACCGTGCTCTGGCCCAGCACTGCGCTGACGGTGGTAAAGGCCAGCAGCATCAGCATAAAGTACTCGGGCGGCCCGAGCTTGACGGCAAAGTCGGCCACCACCGGCGCAAACAGCGTTACCAGCACGGTGGCAAGGGTGCCGGCCACAAAGGAGCCGATGGCTGCGCTGGCCAGCGCAGCACCGGCGCGGCCGCTCTTGGCCATCTTGTTGCCCTCCATGGCAGTGACCATGCTGGCAGTCTCGCCCGGCGTGTTCAGCAAAATGGAGGTGGTGGATCCGCCGTACATGGCACCGTAGTAGATGCCGGCAAAAAAGATCATGGAGGCGGTGGCCTCCACCTTGGCGGTGATGGGCAGCAGCATAGCCACCGCCGTGGCCGGGCCGATGCCGGGCAGCACGCCCACGGCCGTGCCCAGGGCACAGCCGACAAAGGCCCACAGCAGGTTGACCGGCGTACCCGCCGTGACAAAACCCTGCATCAACTGCTGCCAGATGTCCATCAGAGCCACCCGCTTTGCGTCAGGCCCGGCAGATTGATGGCCAGGAACTTGGTGAACATCCAGTACACCGGCGCCGCAATCAGCAGGCCGGTGACCGTGTCAGTGACCCAGCTGCGAGCGCCACCGCCCTGCCCTGCCGCCAGACGCAGGCCACGCGCAGCCAGCACAAAGCACAGGGCGCAGCTCAAAATGAAACCGATGGTGGTGATCAGCGCGGCGTTGGCCAGCAGCCCGGCAGACATCCAGACAAAGCCCGGCCAATAAGGCCGGTCACCGCCAACAGCGTCCTCCATATTGCGAAAGCCGCCACTGCGCGCCTCGCGCACCATGAAGCCGCCGCACAGCATCAGCGCTGCTGCCACCACCCAAGGCAAAAAATTGGGCCCGATGCCAGCGTAACCCGAGGCCGAAGGAATGCTCAGCGCCCCCAGCGCCATGGCCAGCCCAACCAGGCCAACGCCGAGGCCGACCAGGATTTGCAGTCCATGCGATGGGGACGATGAAGACGGCATAAGGTCAGATCATCCCGGCTTTGACCATGGTGGCGCGCAGGGAGGCGAAGTCGTTGTCAACGAAGTCTTCGAACTCCTGGCCGGACATGACAGCTGCCGTCCAGTTGTTTTTCTCCATGTCTGCCGCCCAGGATTTGGTCTTGGCGGCCTTGAGCAGCATGTCGGTCAGCGCCTTGCGCTGGGCGGCGGTGATGCCGGGGGCGCCGTACACGCCGCGCCAGTTGCCGATCTCGACGTTGTAGCCCAGCTCTTTGAGCGTGGGGATGTTGATGCCTTTCAGGCGCGCGCCAGAGGTCAGCGCCAGGGCTTTCATTTTGCCGGCGTTGATGTACTCAGAGAATTCGCTGTAGCCGCTGCCGCCCACCGTGACGTTGCCGCCCAAAATGGCTGCAGTGGCCTCACCGCCGCCCCGGAAAGCCACGTAGTTGATCTTGGCGGGGTCCACGCCCACCTCACGCGCGATCATCGCGGCGGCAATGTGCTCGGTGGAGCCACGTGAACCGCCGCCCCATTTGACGCTGCCTGGGTCTTTCTTGAGCTGCTCGATCACTTCTTTCATGCTTTTGAAAGGTGAATTGGCCGGCAGCACAAACACGTTGTACTCGCTGGTCAGGCGCACCAGTGGTGTAGCCACGCTCAGTGAGACTGGCGGTTTGCCGGTGATGATGCCGCCCAGCATGACCGCACCCATGATCATGATGGCGTTCGGGTCACCCTTGCTGGCGTTGACAAACTGGGCCAGGCCCAGGGCACCGGCAGCACCGCCCATGTTTTCATAGGTGACGGTCTCGGCCACCTTGGCTTCAAGCAAGGCCTTGCCCAGGGCACGGCCGGTGCCGTCCCAGCCGCCGCCGGGGTTGGCGGGGATC
>CAJAXU010000200.1 GCA_903948045.1 uncultured beta proteobacterium
CGATTTCGGTGGGCATCGTGCAGGGCCGCCCGCTGCTGGACCTGGCCTACACCGAAGATTCGGCCTGCGACACCGACATGAATGTGGTGATGACCGGCGCCGGGCATTTTGTTGAGGTGCAGGGTACGGCCGAAGGCGCCGCCTTCAGCCGCCGCGAGATGGACGCGCTGCTGGCGCTGGCCGAACAAGGCTGCCGCAGCCTGGTTGCCTTGCAACAACATTCACTATTAAATAAATAGCTATAAACCTATATGGGACGAGGGCTAGAGCCCTATTTCATGAAAATTATCCTGGCCTCCAACAACCCCGGCAAACTGGCCGAGCTGCACGCCATGCTGGCGCCGCTGGGCGTCGAGCTGCTGGCGCAGGGCGCGCTCGGCATCCCGGAGGCCGAGGAGCCGTTTCACACCTTTGTCGAGAACGCGCTGGCCAAGGCGCGCCACGCCGCGCGGCACAGCGGCCTGCCGGCGCTGGCGGACGACGCCGGTCTGTGTGTGGATGCCTTTGGTGGCCTACCCGGCGTGCAGACCGCCCATTACGCCACCCAGTTTGGCTATGCCAAGGGCGACGACAACAATGTGCTGGCCTTGCTGGCGCAGATGCGCGACATCGACAACCGGCGTGCGGCGTTGGTCAGCACCCTGGTGGCGGTGCGCTCACCGGATGACCCGGAGCCGCTGATCGCGGTGGGCCGCGTGGTGGGCGAGATCAGCCGCGCGCCGCGTGGGCACAACGGTTTCGGCTTTGACCCGGTGATGTTCATCCCCGAGTTGGGCAAGACCTTTGCCGAACTGCCGGTGGCGGAAAAAAACGCGCGCAGCCACCGGGGCCAGGCCGCGCGCGCCATGCTGGCGCTGATGCGTGAGCGCTGGCTTACGCCATGACGGGCGCCGCATGATCCCGATCCAGCCGGTAGACGCAGCAGTGGCCGTCGAGACCGAGGCGCCGGCGCTGACCCACGACCTGCAGCACTACCTGCGTCCTGGCACGCTGCAATTGACGGCGTTGCCACCACTGTCGCTGTACGTGCACCTGCCCTGGTGCATCCGCAAGTGCCCGTACTGCGACTTCAATTCACATGAAATGCGCGCTGCCGAGCTGCCCGAGCAGCGCTACCTGGACGCGCTGATGGCCGATCTGGAGGCGGCACTGCCGTTGATCTGGGGCCGTACCGTGCACAGCATTTTTATTGGCGGTGGCACGCCCAGCCTGTTTTCGCCCGACGCCATCGACCGGTTGCTGGGCGGCATCCGGGCCAGGCTGCGGCTGGCGGCCGACTGCGAGATCACCCTGGAGGCCAACCCCGGTACCTTTGAGCGGGACCGCTTTCGCGCCTTTCGCGCCGCTGGCGTGACGCGGCTGTCGGTCGGGGTGCAAAGTTTCAACGATGGTTTTCTGAGCGCGCTGGGCCGGGTGCATGACCGGGCCCAGGCACTGGCGGCGGTAGAAGAGGCGGCCCAGTCGTTTGACACCTTCAACCTGGACCTGATGTATGCGCTGCCGGGGCAAACGCTGGCGGATCTGGCCACTGACCTGGGCACCGCGCTGGCTTTGGCGCCACCGCACCTGTCGCTGTATCACCTGACGATTGAGCCCAACACCGTCTTTGCCAAGTACCCGCCCGCGCTGCCCGATGAGGACAGCGCCAGTGACATGCTGGACCTGGTCACCGACCTGACCGGCGCTGCCGGCCTGTACCGTTACGAGGTGTCGGCCTATGCGCGCGACGGGCACCGCTGCTGGCACAACCTGAATTATTGGCAGTTTGGCGACTACCTGGGCCTGGGTGCTGGCGCTCACAGCAAGATCAGCTTTGCGCACCGGGTAGTGCGCCAAGTGCGGTTTCGGGAGCCCCGCCTGTACATGGACCGGGCGCTGGCGGGCAATGCCCTGGCCCAAAACACCGAGGTCAGCCGCGCCGAACTGGCGTTTGAGTACATGCTCAATGCCCTGCGCCTGAAAGACGGTTTTGCCTTACCCCAGTTCAGCGAGCGCACCGGCCTACCCGTCACTGCCATTGCGCAGGCGCTGGACCACGCCGAACGCCGTGGCTTGATCGAGCGTGACCTGGCCCGGGTGCGGCCCAGCGTGCGCGGCTATGATTTTTTGAACGACCTGCAGGCCTTGTTCTTGCCGCCAGGCGGCTAAGGTCACACCCAGAGGGCGGCCATGTTCTCACTTTACGGGACCACCGGGCGCTTGTTTTTGGGCTCCATGGAGCAGCTGCGGCATATTGACGGTGTGCAGCCGGTGGCGCGCACGCGGGCTATCGAGCCGTTGGGCCGGGACGGCCGGGATGCGGCCAGCCGCGAAGGCGGCCCTGGCGGCTACGCCGGGCCGAGCGATGAACTGCACCGCAGCGCGCTGGCCGCCTATGCGCAAACGCAGCACCCCGCCAGCCCGCGGCAGGTGCTGCATCGGGTGGCCGACCTGATGAGTCACAGCGTGATCACAGTGCCGGCCAGCAGCACCGTGCTGCAGGCCTGGCAGCTGCTGGCGCAGCATGGCGTTGGGCAGGCCCCGGTGCTGGGTGCCAGCGGCAGCCTGGTGGGGCTGCTGTCGCGCGCCGAGCTGCTGCAGCCCGCGCGCCTGCCCCTGCCCGAGGCCAATGCGGTGGCTTGGCGCAGCCTGTTGGCGCAGAGCGTGCAGACCGTGATGTGGACGCCGGTGCCCAGTGTGGCGCCTGACACCGACATTCGCCAGCTGGCCCAGGTCTTGCTCGACACCGGGCTGCCTGGCCTACCAGTGGTGGACGGGCAGGGCAGCCTGGTTGGCTTCGTCTCTCGCTCGGACATCTTGCGCGCCATGGTGAGCGACCCGCCGCTGGACCTGTGGGGCTGAGGCCGGGCCAAGAAACGCGCGTCAAGGAACGCGCTGCCCGCAGCCCTGATTCGGTGCAAAATCAGGGTTATCGACAAGAATAGGCTGTCAGGAGGGTGGGTATGGGCGTCGCTGGCTCCATGGGTTTGATGGGTTTCCTCGCACTGGCCGTGAGCGTGCCGGCGGCCTTGGTGCTGGGCTGGTTGTTGCGCGGCCAGTGGATGCCGCAGCAAGCACCAGCGCTGGCCCGCGGGCCGCACAGCCCGGAGCCTGAGGTATCCCTGCTTGACAGCTTGCCCGACGCGATGACCATCAGCCGCAACGGCATCCGGCTCTACGCCAACACAGCGGCGGCCCGTCTGCTTGGCGTACCGTCTGCGGCCGACCTGATTGGTCAGTCGGTTTTTGACTGGGTCAACCCGGAGGAACTGTCTGCCTTCAGCAACGAGCCGGGGCTGTTTGACGATGTGGAAGCGGTGGGCCAGATGATTCCACTGCGCTGT
The DNA here is from genome assembly GCA_903948045.1 of uncultured beta proteobacterium. GTDB lineage: Bacteria > Pseudomonadota > Gammaproteobacteria > Burkholderiales > Burkholderiaceae_C > Rhodoferax. The sequence continues at coordinate 3,324 of CAJAXU010000200.1, forward strand.
TTCAAGCGGGACGGTACACCTTTCCTGGCGCAGATCCAGCTCATACCAATCAGCTACCGGGGTGAGCCTGCCGTGCTGTCGGTGACACGCGATGTGACGGTGAGCAAAGCGGCGGAGCTGCAGTTGCGCCAACTCGCGCTGGCGGTGGAGCAAAACCCCCACAGCGTGGTGATCACTGACACTCTGGGGCGGGTTGACTACGCGAATGAGGCCTTCCTGGCAGCCTCCGGCTATGGCCTGGGCCAAGTCCTCGGTCAATCCATGAGCCTGTTGTCGTCTGGCAAGACGCCGAAAGAAACCTATCGCGCCCTGTGGGCTGCGCTTGATGCCGGTCGGGTGTGGAGCGGTGAATTTGTCAACCGCCGTCGCGACGGCAGCGATTACATCGACTCGGCCATCATCACGCCGCTGCGCCAACCCGACGGGCGGGTGACCCATTTTGTTGCGGTGCAGCAAGACGTCACCGAGCGACACCGGAAGGAAGAAGAACTGCGCCAGCACCGCGACCACCTTGAAGACCTGGTGGCACAGCGCACGGCCGAACTCGCCACCGCCCGCACGCAGGCCGAGCTGGCCAACCTGGCCAAATCGCGCTTTCTCGCGGCTGCTAGCCATGACCTGCGCCAGCCGCTGACGGCGCTGGCGCTGTATGTCGGCATCCTCAGTCAGCCCATTACAAGCCCAGACCCGGACCTGGTCGGCAGCATGCAGGACTGCGTCAACCAGCTTGGCGAACTGCTGACCGATTTGCTGGATGTCAGCAAGCTCGACGCCGGTGTGATTGCACCCCAGCCCGTTGATTTTTCAATCGCAGACCTGCTGCTGCCCTTGTTGAACGTGCACGGTGCCAAGGCGCGGGAGAAGGGTTTGCAGTTGCGCTGGCGGGCCTCGGCGACCCTGGTCCGCACCGACGTCCAACTGCTGAACCGCATTGTTGGCAACCTGATCGACAACGCCATCGAGTACACCAGCCACGGGGGCGTGCTGCTGGCCTGCCGCCGGCGTCAGGGGCGGCAATGGCTGGAGGTGTGGGACACCGGGCAGGGCATCCCTGATGACCAGACCGAGCTCATTTTTGAGGAGTTCAGGCAGCTGGGCGACCAGGCACGCAACCGTGGCAGCGGCCTCGGTCTGGCGATTGTGGCCAAGGCTGCCGCCTTGCTGAAGCTGAAGATCCGGCTGCGCACTTGCCTGGGGCGTGGCTCGGTGTTTGCCATCGAACTGCCACCGGGTCAACCCCCGGTCGCGGCTGCAGGCGCCGTGCCGGCGCGTGCACCGGCGACGCGGGTGGTGGCATTGGTGGACGACAACCCGCAGGTGCTGGCGGCACTCAACATGGCGCTCAAGAGCCTGGGGCATACGGTGCATGCCGCCAGCAGCGGCCCCCAGCTGATGGCGCTGCTGGGCGAACAGACGCCGGACTTGATCGTTTCGGACTACCGGCTGGCTGACCAGGAGACAGGCGTGGCCTTGATTCAACAGCTGCGGCTGGCTCTTGGCGCCACGCTGCCGGGCATCATCGTGACCGGCGATACCGACCCCGCGCTGCTGCGCAGCATGGCGACGCAAGGCATCTCGGTGCTCCACAAGCCAGTCGAGATCAGTGGCCTGCAAACGGCGATCCTGGAGGCAACTGCGGGCGCCAGCCTGGCGCTGCCTTGACCGGAGCTGCCCGCTATGCCTTCAAGGATGCTACTTAATCAGTAGCAATAAACCCAATAAAGACGGGGCTTAGAGCCGTTTTTGAGGCTTAGTCGGCCTGGAAGCCGGAGGCCTTGATTGGCGGCCCCCACAGCGTTTTGTCATCGGCCAGGCGGCGCGTCATGTCGTCGGCCGAGTTGGGGCTGCTGCTCAGGCCCAGCTTGTCCAGACGTTCGATCACGTCGGGCTGGCGCAAGGCGGCTTGCAGCGCGGCGTTGATGCGGTTGGTCACGGCGCTTGGCATGCCGGCCGGCCCGAACAGCGCAAACCAGGCACTGGCGTCCACTGGAATGCCCTGCTCCTTGAAGGTGGGTACGTCGGGGAACTGCGCCGAGCGCTGTCCGCTGGAGACCGCCAGCAGCCGCAGTTTGCCGGCCCGGTGCTGTTCGGCAAATTCGGCCGGGGTGTCAAAGCCGATCGCGATCTGGCCGCCCAGCAGGTTTTGCACCATGGGCGCGCCCCCCTGAAACGGCACATGGGTCAGCTTGAGTTTGGCGCTGCCGGCCAGCATTTCACCCAGAAAGTGCGGCATGGAGCCGGCCGCCGGTGAGCCATAGTTGGCCTTGTCCGGGTTGGCGCGGAACCAGTCGATCAGCTCGCGCATGTTTTTGGCGGGCGTGGCGGGTCCGGCCGCCAGCGCCAGGGGAAAGGTGACGGTATTGCCAACCGCCGTGAAGTCCTTGCTCGTGTCGTACTTGATGCTCTTGAACACCAGCGGCTGCACCACCATGACCGCGAAGGGCGCCAGCATCAGGGTGTTGCCGTCTGGGGCGGCGTCCTTCACCGCCTGGGCGGCAATGCGCCCGCCCGCGCCGGCCCGGTTGTCCACGATGACTGGCACGCCCAGGCTGTCCTTCATTTTGTCGGCCAGGACGCGCGCGGTGATGTCGGCTGAGCCGCCGGCCGGGAAACCGACCAAAATTTTGATGGGTTGGGTTTGTGCCCACAAGGGCAGGGTGCTCAGGCCCAGACAGGCGGCGGCCAGGCTGTGCAGAATTTGTTTGCGATTCATGCCGAAGTGCTCCTTGTAAGATGAGTGATTCACTAACCCCTCATTGCACGAAGGATACCTGATGCCCCGTTTGCAACCCCTCAGCCCGGACACCACGCCCGAGCTGAAAAGCCACTTTGATTTTTTTCTGGGTACGCTCGGTTTCACGCCCAACAGCGTGCTGACCATGCAGCGCCGGCCGCGCCTGGTGCAGGCCTTTGCGCAACTCAACGCCGCCGTGATGGACCCGGCCGGGGAAGTGGATTTGGGGCTGCGCCGGCTGATCGGCCACCTGGCCAGCAAGGCCAGCGGTTGTTTGTATTGCCAGGCGCACACGCTGCTGGGAGCGCATAACTTTGGCGTGACCGACGAGAAACTGGCCGCCGTGTGGCACTACGCCAGCAGCCCGCTGTATTCGCCAGCCGAGCGCGCCGCACTCGATTTCGCGCTGGCGGCGGCCAGTCAGCCCAATGCGGTGGACGATGCGATTTTTGCCGAACTGCAGCGCCATTGGAGCGAGGGCCAGATTGTCGAAATCCTGGGCGTGGTGGCGATGTTTGGCTTCCTCAACCGCTGGAACGACAGCATGGCGACCGAGCTGGAGGCAGTGCCGACCGCGGTCGCCACCGGGGCGGCCCAGGCGGCCGGGGTGGCCCCTTGGAGCCCGGGCAAGCACCGCCCGGCCTGAGAGCCGGCCCGCCGGTTCAGGGCATGTCTTTGGCGGAGTAAACCAGGCTGACGGTGGCGTCGGCTGGCACCGCTGGCATGGTGGCGTTCCAGGCCTCCCAGTCGGCCCGCAGCGCCGCCAGACGCACCGGGTCATCGCCGGCCTGGTTGGCGCGCTCCCGCTCATCGGCAGAGAGGTCAAACAGGTAGTCATGGCCATCAACCGACAGGTATTTCCAGTTGCCGTCGCGCAGGGCCCGTTGTTGCCGGTGGCTCATGCGCCAGTGCATGGTTCGCGCCAGCCGCTGTGCGGGGTCATGCAGCACCGGCAGCAGCGACACGCCGTCCAGCGGGTAAGCCGGGTCGGGCGCCACGCCGGCAGCTGCCAGCAGGGTGGCGGTCCAGTCCATGGTCATGCAGTGCTGTTCGCTGACATGTCCTGGGGCAATGCGGCCGGGCCAGTGTGCAATCCAGGGCACGCGGATGCCGCCTTCGGTCAGGTCCATCTTGCCGCCCACCAGTGGCCAGTTGTCGGAGAAGCGCTCGCCGCCGTTGTCACTGGTGAACACCAGCAGCGTGTCGTTGGCCAGGCCGTGCTGCTGCAGCGCTTGCAGCACCCGGCCAATGCCTTCATCCATGTGGTGGATCATGCGCTGGTAGGTGTGGATGTTGCCGCCATTGAGGTGCACGATGCGCTTGCCCAGAGTGGCGGCCAGGGCCGCGTCCTCGCGCGTCTCCCAGGGCCAGTGCGGCGCGGTGTAGTGCAGGCTCAAGAACAGCGGCTGGCCCTGCTGGGCCTGGGCTGCGCTGCGGCCGATCCAGTCGACCGCGTGGCTGGTGATCAGGTCGGTCAGGTAGCCGTCTTCCTGGTGCGGCGCCTCATTGCGGTACAGGTCATGCTGGCCGGTGAAGTTGCAATGGGTGAAATAGTCGACCCCGCCCGACATCGGCCCGAAAAATTCGTCATAGCCGCTGCGCAACGGGCTGAAGTGCGGCGGGTAGCCCAGATGCCACTTGCCCATCAGCGCGGTCTGGTAGCCGGCGGCGCGCAGCAGCGAGGGCAGGGTGGGGTGCTCGGGCGGCAGGCCCAGCGTGCTGCTGCCCTGGCTCTTGCTGTTGATGGGCTCCTCAGCGGCACCGCGCAGCCGGTACTGGTAGCGCCCGGTCATCAGGGCAAAGCGGGTGGGGGAGCAGACTGGCGAGTTGGCGTAGCCCTGGGTGAACTTCAGGCCCCGGCTGGCCAGGCCGTCCAGCACCGGCGATACCGGCCCGAAGCGTGCCGGGCGGCCGCCATAGCAGCCCAGATCAGCGTAGCCGAGGTCGTCGGCCACGATGTAAACAATGTTGGGGCCCGGCATGGCAGTGGCTCAAATCGGCAGACGGTCGCGCAGCCGGTAGTAGCCAATTGAGGGCGCCAGAAACCAGGGGTTGCCGCTGTACAGCGGCCGGGTTTCAAAAGGCAGCCCGTTCAGTGCGGTCTGACCCTCTTTCAGGCCCAGCACCTGCTGCCCGATTCGCATGCCAAAGTAGCTGGAGGTGCCAACGCCGGCGCCACAGTAGCCCATGGCGTAGTGCATGCCCTCGTGCTTGCCCAGGTGCATCAGCTCATCAAAGGTGTAGGCCACAAACCCGCACCATGAGTGGCTGATCGGTACCTCGGCCAGCTCAGGAAAAATGGCGGCCATGTCGGCGTGCAGCTTGGGGCCACTGATGCGCGGGTCGGTTTCCTGGTGCGACACGCGGCCGCCAAACAGGATGCGGCGCCGGTCGGGCGAGGCGCGGTAGTAAAACACCACCTTGCGCGTGTCGCTGACGATGCGGTTTTTCGGGATCAGCCGGTCCATCAGGCCGTCGGGCAGCGGGTCGGTGGCGATCATGTAGCTGCCGATCGGGATCACGCGGCGCTGCAGCCAGGGGGTCAGGTTGCCGGTGTAGCCGTTGGTGGCAATCACCACATCGCGCGCCAGCACCACGCCGCGCGCCGTGGTCACGCGAAACTGCGCGCCCTGCTTGTCGATGGCGCTGGCCGCGCAACGCGGTGCCACCTGCACCCCAGCCGCCAGCGCCCGCTCCAGCAGGCCCTGGTGGTAGCGCGCCGGGTGCACCGAGCAATGCTGCTCATAGACCACGCCACCCCAGTAGCCATCCGAGCCCAGTTCACGCCGCTGTTCGGCGCGCGGCACCACGTGGGCCCGCACCTCCAGCCCTTTGGGTTGCTTGGTCAGCTTGGCGGCCAGAGCTTCGTACTGCGCCGCGTTGTGTGCCGCGTGAAATCGCCCGACCTGGCCGAAGTCGCAGTCAATGCCTTCACTGCCCACAAACTCGGCGATCCAGGCCAGTGACTGCTGGCCCTCTCGCAGGATTCCAAAGGCCCGCTCCGCGCCGTGGCGCTTGGCCAGCTGGTCAAAGCCGGGTTTGATGCTGGTGGAAATCTGCCCGCCATTGCGCGTGCTGCAGCCCCAGCCGGCTTCTTCGGCGTCCACCACCAGGGTGGAGCGGCCGCCGCGCGCGGTTTGCAGGGCGGCGTGCAGGCCGGTGTAGCCGGCGCCGATCACCAGCACGTCCACCGTGGCGGGCAGCACGGCATCCGGCAGGCTGGGCCGCTGGGCGTCGTCCCACCAGTAGGGCGTGGTTTTGCAGTGGGCCATCAGCTTATCGTGGGTCATGGGGCGTGTGTCCGGGTTGCGGCCAGCACCAGATCGGCGCCTTTTTCGGCCAGCATGAGGGTAGGGGCGTTGGTGTTGCCCGAGGTAAGGGTGGGGAAGACCGAGGCGTCGATTACGCGCAGGCCCTGCAGGCCGTGCACGCTCAGCTGGGCGTCCACCACCGCCTGGCGCGGGTCTGTGCCCATGCGGCAGGTGCTGACCGGGTGGAACACGGTGGAGGCACGTTGGGCGATGTCGTCCATGATCTGCTCACGCGACTGCACGCCGGGCCCCGGTGTGAGTTCCTGCTCGATCACGGCCTGGAAAGCGGGCGTGGCCGCCAGCCGGCGCACCAGGGCGGCGGCGGCGAACATGGCATCGCGGTCATGCTGGGTGGCGAGTGAATTGGGCACGATGCGCGGCGGCTGCAGTGGGTCGGGGCTGCGCAGTGTTAGGTGGCCGCGGCTGTCGGGTCGGCAGGGTTGGGCGCTCAGGGCAAAGCCGGGAAAGGCGTCGGGCGCCGTCAGTTCACGCTTGCCCGGTACCGCGCGCAGGTAACTCAGCGGCGAGAAATACAGCTGCATGTCGGGGTGCGCCAGCCCCTCGCGCGAGCGGCAAAAACCGCCGCCCTGGTTGACGCTGAGCGCCAGCGGGCCGCGCCGGGTGGCCAGGTACTGCAGCCCGGCCCACAGCTTGGCCGGCCAGGGCCCGAGTTGGTTGTTCAGGGTGGGCACCCGTGAGCGGTACACGTAGTCGATGCACAGGTGGTCTTGCAGGTGCTGGCCCACGGCCGGGCTGTCCAGCACCAGCGGCAGCTGCAGCGCTGCCAGGTCGGCCGCCGGGCCCACCCCGGACAGTTGCAGCAGCTGCGGCGTGTTGATGGCGCCCGCCGCCAGGATCACCTCGCAGCGGGCGCGGCTGCTGTGGCGCTGGCCGTGCTGCAGGTACTCAACGCCGGTGGCGCGCCGCCCGTCAAAAGAGATGCGGGTGGCCAGCGCGCCGGTCTCGACTCGCAAATTGGGCCGCCCCCGTGCCGGGCGCAGGTAGGCGCTGCTGGCCGAGGCCCGCACGCCATTGCGGGTGGTGATCTGGTTGATGGCCACGCCCTCGTTGGAGGCACCGTTGATGTCGGGGTTGCGCGCCAGGCCGAGCTGCTCGCCGGCGCGCAGGTAGACCTCGCACAGTGGGTGGACCTGGCTGGAGACATCACTCACCTGCAGCGGACCGCCGGCACCGCGGGTCTCGCTAGGGCCGTGCACGCTGTCTTCGAGCTTCTTGAAGTAGGGCAGCACATCATCCCAGCTCCAGCCGGGATTGCCCAGCGCCGCCCAGTCGTCAAAGTCGCGCTGCTGGCCGCGGATGAAAACCATGGCGTTGATGCTGCTGGAGCCGCCCAGCACCTTGCCGCGCGGCCAGTAACCCGGCCGGTCGGCCAGCCCCGGGTCAGGCTCGGTGCGGTACATCCAGTTGACCTTGGGGTTGTAGAACGACATGCCGTAGCCGATCGGCGCCTTAAGCCAGAAGCGCTGGTCGCTGCCGCCGGCCTCCAGCAGCAGCACGCTGTGGCGCCCGGACGCGGTCAGCCGGTTGGCCAGCACACAGCCGGCTGAGCCGGCGCCCACCACAATGAAATCAAATTCGCTCACACGCTTGCCAAAAGATAAGACATGCCGAGCATCCCACGGGAATTGGATGGGTGCACAGGTCCGCTTTGGCCAAAATTACAGGCCACGTGCCGGCTCCCGCGCGCGCGCCTTGCGGGCGGCGGCCGGGCTCAGCCGCGCTTCCAGCACCTGGGCCAGCACCTCGACGCCGGCGGTGATCAGCTTGGGCGTCACGCCGCCATAGCCCAGCACCAGGCCGTTGACCGCCACTGGCGCCATCGCAAAGCGGCTGATGGGCGAGGCCGTGACCTGGCGCTCGTCGGCATCGCGGGAGATGGCCATTTCGGACACTGAAGCCGGCAGCAACGCAATGGTGTGCAGCCCGCTGTGCGTGGGCAACACATCGAGCAGGCCGGCCAGCCGCCGGTGCGCAGCAGCCATCAGCGCGTCGTGGCGCTCCTGGTAAATCAGGCGCATGCGCCGCACATGAGCCGCAAAATGCCCCTCGTCGATGAATTCGGCCACCATCGCCTGGGTGTGCGAGGGCACGCCCGGCAAAAACTTGCGCATGATGGTGCCAAACGTGTCCACCAGCGCCGGCGGCACCAGCATGTAGCCCAGGCGCAGCGCCGGAAACAGCGACTTGCTGAAGGTGCCGACATAAATCACCTGGCCGTTGGTGTCCACGCTTTTGAGCGTAGGCGGCGGCCGCCCGCTGAAAAAGAACTCGCCGTCGTAGTCGTCCTCGATCACCCAGGCACCGGCGCGCTCGGCGGCGTGCAGCAGGGCAAAGCGGCGCTCCAGGCTCATCACGCTGCCCATGGGCTGCTGGTGCGATGGCGTCACAAAGGCCAGCCGGAACTGCGGGCTCAGCCGCAGCGCCTCGTCCACCCGCAGGCCCTCGGCATCGACCGGTACCGGCACCAGGTTGGCGCCGCAGGCGATCAGGCTGTTGCGCGCACCGATGGCGCCGGGGTTTTCAAACCACACGTTCTCGCCCGGGTTGAGCAGGGTCGAGCCGATCAGGTGGAAGGCCTGCTGCGCGCCGCCAACGATAAAAATTTGTTCGGCGTCGCAGGTGATGCCGCGGTTGACGCGCAGGTGCGAGGCCAGCGCGCGGCGCAGTTGGGGCGAGCCGTCCGGGTCGCCATAGCCCAGGATGTCGTCGCGCGCGCCGCGCAGGTACTTGGCTGACAGGCGGGCCCATTGCGCCATCGGAAACACGTCAAACGCCGGCAGCGCAGTGGTGAAGGCGCGCGGCATGTGCGGCAGCCGCTTGCGGTCGCCGAAGCGGCTCACCGCCTGCGCCATCATGCCGGACAGGCGCGGTGCGGTGTGCACCAGCGAGGGCGCATCGGGCTGCGGCGGCTTGGGGCGGCTCACATTGAGCACGGCACTGACAAAGGTGCCGGCGCCGGTGCGCGACTCGAGCAGCCCCTCGGCCACCAGGCGGTCAAACACCTCGATCACCGTGGTGCGCGACAGGCCCAGGTCGCGCGCCAGTGTGCGGCTGGCCGGCAGGCGTTCACCGGCCAAAAAGCCGCCGGTCAGAATCATGTCGCGCAGCGCAATGCACAGCTGGGTGCTGACCGGCTGTTGGGCGTCGCGGTTGATTTGGATTGACAGCAGCAGCGAGCCGCCTGCGCGCTTGACCATCAGATTTTGGGTTTAGGAGACATGCCAAAATGGTATCACCCATTGTTCAAAATGGACCTGTGAGTCCAGCCAATTGCCCCACATCATCAGCCCATGAAGATCAAACGCATCGAAACTTTTTCTGACCCCTTTGTCAGCTTCACCCGCGTCACTGCTGAAGACGGCAGCCAGGGCTGGGGCCAGGTCTCCACCTACCACGCCGACCTGACGGCGCAAATCCTGCACCGCCAGGTGGCACCCTGGGCCCTGGGCCAGGACGCGACCGACATCCACGGGTTGAGCGTGCTGGTGCCCGAGCGCGAGCACAAGTTTCCGGGTTCGCACCTGTACCGGGCACTGTGCGGGGTCGAGACCGCGCTGTGGGACCGGCTGGGCAAGGCCGAGGGCAAACCGGTGTGCGAGTTGCTGGGTGGCGCGCCGCGGCGCCTGCGCGCTTATGCCTCGTCGATGAAGCGTGACATCACGCCCAAGGACGAGGTGCGCCGCCTGCAGGGCTTGCGCGACCAGTATGGTTTTGACGCCTTCAAGTTCCGGGTGGGCGCCGAATACGGCCACGACAAGGACGAGTGGCCCGGCCGCACTGAAGAGATCGTGCCGGCCATGCGCCAGGGCCTGGGCGATGCGGTGGAACTGCTGGTGGATGCCAACAGTTGCTACTCGCCGGCGCGCGCCATAGAGGTCGGCCGCATGTTGGAGGCCAACGGCATCTGCCACTTTGAGGAACCCTGCCCCTACTGGGAGCTGGAGCAAACCCGCACCGTGCGTGAGGCGCTGTCGATCGACGTCACGGGTGGTGAGCAGGACTGCTACCTGCCGATGTGGAAACACATGATCGCCATGCACGCGGTGGACATCGTTCAGCCTGACGTCTGCTACATGGGCGGCATGGTGCGCAGCCAGCAGGTGGCGCAAATGGCGCACGCCGCCGGGCTGCCCTGCACGCCGCACAGCGCCAACCTGTCGCTGGTGACGCTGTTCACCATGCACCTGCTGTGCGCTATTCCCAACCCGGGCAAGTACCTGGAGTTCTCCATTGAGGGCCCCGACTATTACCCCTGGCAAGAAGGTTTGTATGTGGAGTCACCTTACAAGATCAAGGACGGTCATATCGAGCTGCCGGCCGGCCCGGGCTGGGGCGTGGAGATTCACCCCGACTGGCTGCAACGTGCCCAGTACCAGATGAGTGAGGTGAGCTGAGTGACGGCTGAGCTGCAGCGCTGGGTGCAGGAGGCGCAGGCCACCGGCACGCTGGCCGGTTTGCCGGACCGCCACTTCATTGACGGTGTTGCCGTGGCCTCGGCCGATGGCGGCACCATGGCCACACTCGACCCCGGCACGGGCCGGGTGTTTGCGCGGTTTGCCGCTGGGCAGGCGGCGGATGTCGATGCCGCCGTGCTGGCGGCCAACCGCGCCCTGAAGGGCTCCTGGCGTGACATGGCGCCGGCCCAGCGCGGCCGCGTGCTGCACCGGGTGGCAGAGCTGATCCGCGCCAACGCGGCACGACTGGCCGTGGTGGAAACCTTGGATTCGGGCAAGCGGCTGGTGGAGGCCCTGGGCGACGTGGCCGGTGCTGCCAACTGCTTTGATTACTACGCCGGGGCCTGCGACAAACACCAGGGCGACAGCCTGCCGCTGGGGCCGGACTACCTGGCCTACACCCTGAATGAGCCGGTGGGCGTCACCGCCCATATCATCCCCTGGAACTACCCCCTGTCCACCGCCGCCCGCGGCTTGGCGCCGGCGCTGGCCGCCGGCTGCACCGTGGTGGCCAAACCAGCTGAACAAACGCCGCTCACCGCGCTGATGTTGGCCGAACTGTGCCTCCAGGCCGGTGTGCCGGCCGGGGTGTGCAATGTGGTCACAGGCACCGGGCGTGACGCCGGCGCAGCGCTGGTGCGCCACCCCGGCATCCACCACATCACCTTCACCGGCTCGGTTAACACCGGCATCGATGTGATGCGCTCGGCCGCAGCCAACATCACCCGGCTGGTGCTGGAACTGGGCGGCAAGTCGCCGCTGCTGGTGCTGGCCGATGCCGATCTGGATCTGGCCGCCGACAACGTGATGGGCGCCATATTTGAAAACGCCGGTCAGATCTGCTCGGCCGGCTCGCGCCTGCTGGTGGCGCGCCCGGTGCATGAGGCGCTGGTGGCGAAGGTGGCAGCACGCGCGCACGCGCTGAGCCTGGGCCACGGCCTGCGCGATCCGGGCATGGGGCCGCTGAGTTCCGAGGCGCACCTGCACAAGGTGGCGGGCTATGTGGACCGGGCGCGGGCGCGCGGTGTGGCGGTACGCACCGGTGGCAACATCCGGCCAGACCCACAGACTGATCTGGGCTGGTTTTATGAGCCCACCGTGCTCGACAACCTGGCGCCCGATGACGAGGCAGTGCAGGAAGAAATCTTCGGCCCGGTGCTGTGCGTGCAGGTGTTTGACGACTTGGAAGAGGCTGTAGCGCTGGCCAACGGCACGCCGTTTGGCCTGGTGGCTGGCGTCTTCACCCGTGACCTGAGTGCCGCACACCGGCTGGCGCGCGACATCGACGCGGGCCAGGTCTACATCAACGAGTATTTTGCCGGCGGCATTTCGGTGCCGTTTGGCGGTAACAAGCGCTCCGGCTTTGGCCGGGAAAAAGGGCTGGAGGCCTTGCGCAGCTACAGCAAAACTAAAAGCGTGGTGGCGCGCCTATGAGCTGTCATGCGACTGTCGTATTGGTATGCTGATCTTTCGAGAATGGCCCTAGTGCGAAGACCACCCGGTTTCTACAGTGATGTACTCGGAGACAAGTCGGGCCCGGGCCGACGATGGCAAGAAGATCTATTTTTAACAGGAGTATTGCAATGATGATCAAGCGTTTCAAGAGCCGTTTTGCGGCACTGGCCACTGCAGCGGTGGCGGCCAGTTTTGCTGGCCAGGCCGCGGCCCAGCTGACAGTGGTGTCCTTTGGGGGTTCGTACCAGGACGCCCAAAGCAAGTCTTTGTTTGTGCCAGCGGCCAAGGCTCTGGGCATCACCATCAAGGAAGAAACCTACACCGGCATTGCCGCCGTGGCCCTGCAGGTCAAGGCTGGCGCGGTGACCTGGGACGTGGTCACCAGCGGCTCAGGTGGTGCAGCGCGCTCGGGTGCCGAGGGCATGCTGGAGCCGCTGGATTACAAGATGATCGACGTGTCCAACTTTGTGCCCGGCGCCGCACAGCCGTTCTATGTCTGCGGTGATGTGTTCTCCACCGTGCTGGCCTGGAACACCAAGACTTATGGTGACAAGGGCCCGCAAAACTGGGCTGATTTCTGGGACGTGAAGAAGTTTCCTGGCAAGCGCTCTTACCGCAAGGGTGGCGAGGGCGTGCTGGAGCCGGCATTGATGGCCGACGGCGTACCCGCCAACAAGGTTTATGAGGTGCTGTCTGCCCCCGGTGGCATTGAGCGCGCCATCAAGAAAATCAAGGAACTCAAGCCCCATGTGGCAGTGTGGTGGTCGTCGGGCGCGCAGCACGCGCAGCTCATGAAGGACGGCGAGGTCGACATGGTCACCGGCTGGAACGGCCGCTTCGACGTGGTGGCCAAGGATGGTGCTAAGGTGGCCTACACCTTCAACCAGGGCCTGGCTGACTACGATTGCTACGCCATCCCCAAGGGCGCGCCGAACAAGGCCAACGCCATGAAGTTCCTCAGCGAGATCAGCAAAGCGCCTTACCAGGCTGAGTTCACCAAGTACATCACCTACGGCCCGACCAACAAGAAGGCCTATGAGGGCAATGCCATTCCGGCCGCCTATGCCAAGACCCTGCCGTCGCACCCGGACAATCAGGTCAAGCAGCTGCCAATTGACCAAAGCTGGTACATCAAGAATGGTGCCCGGGCATCGGCCCTGTTCCAGGACATGCTGACCGAGTGAGTCTTTGACCGACAGGCCCTATCCCGGGCCTGCCCATCTGCCGACGGCCTGCCCCTCAAGGCGGCCGTCTTTTAATTTGAAAGAGCCCGTCATGGCCCGCAATTCGTCGCTACCGATCACCATCGCGCAAGTGACCAAAACTTATGGCAAGGTGTTTGCCCTTGACCATGTCGACCTGAACATTCAGAGCGGCGAGTTCCTGACCCTGCTCGGGCCCTCGGGCTCAGGCAAGACCACACTGCTCACCGTGCTGGCGGGTTTTACCCGGCCCGATGGCGGCAGCCTGAAGTTCGGCGATACCGAAATGATCACCGTGCCGCCGCACAAGCGCGATGTCGGCATGGTGTTCCAGAACTACGCCCTGTTTCCCCACATGTCGGTGGCGGCCAACGTGGCGTTTCCGCTTAAATTGCGTGGCGTGGTGGGGGCCGAGTCGGCCCGCCGCGTTGAGCGGGCGCTGGAGATGGTGCGCCTGGGCGGCTACGGCGCACGCGGTGTGGACCAGCTTTCTGGCGGCCAGCGCCAGCGCGTGGCACTGGCGCGTGCCATGGTGTTTGAGCCGCGCATCATGCTGATGGACGAGCCCTTGTCGGCCCTGGACAAACAGCTGCGCGAGCACATGCAGATCGAGCTGCGCCAGCTGCACGAGCAGCTGGGCATGACCACGGTGTACGTCACGCACGACCAGCGCGAGGCGCTGACCATGTCTGACCGCATCGCGGTCATCCAGGGCGGGCGCATCATGCAGCTCGACACGCCGCGCGCCATCTACGAGCGCCCGGCCAACCGCTTTGTGGCCGAGTTCATCGGTGAATCCACCTTTGTCCCGGTGACGGTGGCGGCCGGCCGTCTGACGCTGGCCGGCCAGGCCCTGCAAACTGCCGACCCACTGCCGGCAGACGGCGCGCGCCTGCTGATGCTGCGGCCAGAGCGGCTGCGTGTGCTTGGTGCCACCGAAGAGCCAGGGACGGGCTTCAACCTGCTGCAGGCCACCTTGGTGCATACCGTGTACCAGGGCGACAGTTCGCTGCTGCAGGTGGCGCTGGCCGACGGCACCCGGCTGCAGGTACGCAGCGCCTCGATCGGTCTGGCGGCAGCGGCGCAGGCCGAGCCTGGCCGGCCCTTGCGCTTGGCGCTGGCGGTGCACGACACGGTGCTGCTGGCGGCCGATGGGGCAGCCGCATGACTGCGCTGCCCAACGCGCTGGCCCTGCAGCGCAGTGCGCGCTGGGAGCGGCTCGGGCTGGCCAGCCTGATCACCCCGGCATTGCTGCTGATCGTGGTCACCATGCTGCTGCCGGTGTGCTGGCTGTTTTACCTGTCGGTGCTGTCGGATGCTGGCAACTTCAGCCTGGAGCACTACCAGCGCATGTGGGAGCAGCCCTCGTATGGCCGTACCTTTGTCACCACCTTCAAGGTCAGCCTGCTGACCACCGGCATCTGCATCCTACTGGGCTACCCGCTGGCCTATTTTTTGTCGGAGCTGCCCAA
>CAJAXU010000201.1 GCA_903948045.1 uncultured beta proteobacterium
GCCATGCAGCGCCTGCGCGACGCCGGCAACACGCTGGTGGTGGTGGAGCATGACCCGGCCGTGATGCTGGCGGCCGACCGCATGATCGACATGGGCCCCGGCCCGGGCGAACGCGGCGGCCAGATCGTGTTTGATGGCAGCACCGCCGATCTGCGTGAGGCCGACACCCTGACCGGCGCCTACCTGGGCGGGCGGCGCCAGGTCGGGCTGGGCTTCCAGCGCCTGGTGGCCGACAACACACCGCGCCTGGTGCTGGAAGGTGCGCGCGAGCACAACCTGAAAAACATCTCGGTCGAGCTGCCCCTGCAGCGCCTGGTGTGCGTGACCGGCGTCAGCGGCTCGGGCAAATCGACCCTGGTGCAGGACATCCTGGCACCGGCGCTGTTGCGCCACTTTGGCAAGGCCACCGAAACCCCCGGCGCCCACGACCGCCTGCTGGGCGCCGAGCTGCTCAGCGACGTGGTGTTTGTTGACCAGTCGCCGATTGGCAAGACGGCGCGCTCCAACCCGGTCAGCTATGTCGGTGCCTGGGATGCGCTGCGCGAGATTTTTGCCAACGCCCCGCTGTCCCGCCAGCGCGGCTACACCGCCGTCAAGTTCAGCGCCAACAGCGGCGATGGCCGCTGCCCCACCTGCGGCGGCTCTGGCTTTGAGCATGTGGAGATGCAGTTCCTGAGCGACGTCTACCTGCGCTGCCCGGACTGCGACGGCAAGCGCTACCGCCCCGAAATCCTGGAGGTGGTGATCGAACGCAAATTGGGGTCAGATTCCAATTTCCGGCTGCTGAACGTGGCCGATGTGCTGGACCTGACGGTGAGCGAAGCCGCAGCCCTGTTTGCCAAAGATGCCGATGTGATCCGCGCGCTGCAGCCCATTGTGGATGTCGGGCTGGAGTACGTGAAGCTGGGGCAGCCGGTGCCCACGCTGTCGGGCGGTGAGGCGCAACGACTCAAGCTCGCCGGCTTTCTGGCCGAGGCCGCCAAAACCGGCAGCGCCAGCCGGCAGGCGACGGCGCGGCGGGGCTGCTTGTTCATGTTTGATGAGCCCACCACCGGCCTGCACTTTGATGACATCGCCAAGCTGATGCGCGCATTGCGCAAGTTGCTCGATGCCGGCCATTCGCTGCTGGTGATCGAGCACAACCTGGACGTGATCCGCGCCAGCGACTGGCTGATCGACCTCGGCCCCGAGGGCGGTGACGCTGGCGGTGAACTGGTGGCTTGCGGCACGCCGGCCGACCTGATGGCGCATGCTGGCTCGCACACCGGCCAGGCGCTGCGCGAGTACGCGCAGGCCATGGGGGCCGTGCATGCGGTGCGCGAGGGCGCGCTGCCCTATGCCTTTGTGCGCCAGACGCTGCCGGTGGCCCAGGGCGCGGGCGGGTTGGACAGCATCCAGATCGTGAACGCGCGTGAGCACAACCTCAAGTCGCTCAGCGTGGACATTCCGCGCGGCAAGTTCAGCGTCATCACCGGCGTGTCGGGTTCGGGCAAGTCGACGCTGGCTTTTGACATCCTGTTCAACGAGGGTCAGCGCCGTTACCTGGAGTCGCTCAACGCCTATGCGCGCAGCATCGTGCAGCCGGCCGGACGGCCCGAGGTGGACGCGGTGTATGGCATTCCGCCCACGGTGGCCATCGAGCAGCGCCTGTCGCGCGGCGGGCGCAAGTCCACGGTCGGCACCACCACCGAGGTCTGGCATTTCCTGCGCTTGCTGTACGTCAAGCTCGGCACCCAGCATTGCGTGCACGACGGCACGCCGGTGGCGCC
>CAJAXU010000202.1 GCA_903948045.1 uncultured beta proteobacterium
GCTGGAGAACATCAGCCAGGCCCTGTTTCGTGAGACCTGGCTGGAAGTGGACTACACCAATACCGCTGGCGACCACAAACAGCACCGGGTGATGCCCCTGGGCTTGGCGCAGCAGGGCGCGCGCATTGTGCTGGTGGTCCGCTTTGACGGGCATACCGACGCCCGCAGCCTGGCGGTCAGCCGCATTGAGCGGGCGCAGGACACCGGCCTGCCGTTTCCGCCGGTAACCAACTTTGACTTGGCCGACTTTGACGAGCAGGGAGGCTTTGGTTACGGCCAGGGCCAGGCGGTGCGCATCACATTCAGGATCGACAAGGCGCTAGGGCTGTTTTTGACGGAAAGCCGTTTGAGTGCAGACCAGACCGCGGTGGACCTGGGGGACCGGCTGGAGATCACGGCCACTGTGGCGTACACCGAACACCTGGTGTGGTGGCTGCGCGGCTTTGGCCGCCGGGTCGAGGTGCTGGCCCCGGTGCAATTGGTCCAGCAGGTGCAAGAGGTTTAGGCCTGCCGGCCTGCGACGCAGTTTGCCGCTGCCGCTGGGACACTGGGGCCCTACCAACAGGAGATGCAACCCATGGGACTCACCGCCAAAAGCTTCGCCATCACAGACCGTCAGCTCGCCGCCATCAACCAGCATTTCCAGGCCCGCCAAGTGACGCACGCGGCGGCGGGTCAGGACGTGGGCATGTTCAGCATCAAGGTGGAGTTTGAGTGGGCGCCGGGGCTGGGCCGCTTTGTGACCGCGCTCTACGACAGCGAGGTTGGCGGCTATGAGGTCGAGGCTGCGGGGGTCAACCAGGTGCCCTGAGGCACTCAGGGTGTCATGTTCAGGGTGTCATGCGCAGGCAGTATCCCCCGTTGCTGGCAAAACCTGTCGGGCAGGTGCCAAACCGCGGCATGGCGTACCGGCTGCTGCTTGAGCTGGCCAAACAAAAATTGCCACTGAGGGCATAACCAGTGGGGCAGGACCCATCGGTACGGGCCAGCGCATAGCGTGCCTCGGCGCCGGGCAGGCAGTAGTCGCCACTGGTGGCGTATCCGCTGGGGCAGCTGCCGCCCTGTCGTAGCAGGGCCGTGACTGGCAAGGGCATGGCGGGTGGTGCGGCAACAAGTACGGGCACAGGTGCAGATATTGCCGCTGGTTTGGCGCCAGTCGCCTCGCTCCCAGCTTCATTCCGGCTCGTGCCGTTGCAGTTGATGTTGAATTCTTTGACGCCCACCGAGGCCAGTTTCTCGGCGTTTTGCTGCGTCTGGCTCCAGCTGGGGTAGGGTCCGATCTTGATGCGGTACACATCGGTCCGGTTCTCTACGTCGCCCCAGACGCGGGGCTGCGCACCGGTTTTGCGCAGGTCAGTCAGGACGCCTCTGAGCAGCCTGGCCTCAGGGTAGGGCCCCAGCACAATGAAACAGTGCGGGAGCGGGAGCGTTTTGAATTCTCTCAAGGTTTCAATGGCGGCGTAGGCGGCCCGGTCAACGCTGGCTTTCTCCGTCTCGGAGAGCCGATCGCCCATGCGTTGCACATAGTCCCGGGCATTCCGGTCGCCCTTGGATGCCGCCAGCCGCAGCCAGTAGTAGGCTTTGGCTTCATCGGCGGGCTGCAGAGGGCCGTTGTTGTGTGCCACCGCCAGCGCGTACATGGCCATAGGGTTGCCCTGGTGCGCCGATTGATGCAGCCAGGCAAGGGCTGCGGGCACGTCCCGGGGCAGAAACTTGCCCTCCAGCAGGGCATCGCCCACGTCGAATTGGCCCTCTGGGTTGCCAGCCTGTGCACCGGCCAACGACCACTTGAGGGACTCCGCCATGTTTTGGCTGACGCCCTTGCCGTCACGGTACAACAGGGCCAGGTTGACGCTGGCCTGGGCGTCGCCGCGTTGGGCCTGCTCGGTCCACAGGCTTGCTGCCCGAGCAAAGTCGCCCCTGAGGAAGGCCTGATCGGCCTCGCGCATGGGTTGCGCCAGGCAGGCGCCCGACAGCAGGCCGAGGAGACCCGAGATGATCAGGCCACAAAGCGGGCGGCGGGTCATACGGTTTCGGCGGCTGTAAGGGTGTGGGCGGTCATGTGCGTGTGAGCGGTCAGTCATCGGCATCAACGCCGTCGGGTCGCGGGCAGAGGGGAACAACGGGGTCCTGTTTCTTGTCCCGCGCGGACCGGTCATCGGCAAAGTACAGAAACATTCGCCAGTGCTTGCACACGTTCACCAGCAGGTAGCCGTCCCACTCGAACGAACATTCGCTTTTGGATTCTTCGGGCAGTTCCATATTGAGCGTGAAGGTGGAGGCGTCGCCGAAGTCTTCGGCCAACTCAAAGGTGGTCATCCGGTCGGCCTTTTGCCACAAGGATTGGATGACGTCACAGTCTTTCTGAGTGACAAAGTCGAGTTCCGCTTCATGGAAATCTGACCGATCCGGGTAGGCATAGTGGCAACCGACCAGGCGGTGTTGCTCACCCTCGGGGTACATCACAGCAGAGTAAGACCCATAGATGCCCCCGCCCGAATAACCGCGCGTCACGACCCACAGTTTGCGCAAGGTGATCTGACGGGTCTCGGGATCGTTGGCGGTCAGCAAACGGTAAACGACGAGTGAATGGACGTCGGCGCCACCGGCGTCATACAACTTGACCAACCACTCTGTTTGCGACCTCATTCTTTTGCGTGCCATGGAACCCCCTTGTTGATGAGGATGAGTGTCGCACCGGGTACGACAAAATGCATCGTATGCAGTCAGGCTGCGTAATATCGACGCTATGGTCCGCCCTTCGCTTCGCTCAGACTTTGCAGCAGCGCCGGCAAGGCCAGCGCCGCACTGGCACGCCAGCACAGGTGAGCAACGGGCGAAATGGCGCTTGCAATCGGGTTGATTTCGCAGACCCATGCCCCGCTCTCACGGGCCAAGGTCGGCAGGTCGGAGACGGGGCGCACCACCCCCGAGGTGCCGACCACCAGCAATACATCCGATAAACGCACGGTATTGACGGCTTGCCCCACCAGGCGGAAATCCAGGTTCTCGCCGAACCAAACCACGCCTGGTCGAATGAAGCCGCCACACCTTGTGCAACGCGGCGGCGTGATGCGCTCGACGGGCTCTGTCGGGGGTGGCGGCGTAAATACCGTGGCCTGGTCACAGGCAGCGCAGCGTGGCGCAAAGAGCGAGCCATGCACATGCAGCGCACCAGACAGGCCGCCGCGCTCGTGCAGATCGTCGACGTTTTGCGTGATGACTGTGACCGGTGTCGCGTGTCCGGACAATTGCTGCAGGGATGCACTGAGCCGGGCGATGGCGTAATGGCCGGCGTTGGGCTGGGCCTGGCTGACGAGGCCGCGGCGCCATTCGTACCAGGCCCAAACGAGTGACTTGTCGCGTGCCCAGCCTTCGGGCGAGGCGATGTCCTGCGGATTGAGCTTGGCCCACAAACCAGCGGAGGCATCGCGAAACGTGGGTACCCCGCTTTCAGCTGACATGCCTGCGCCGGTGATTACGGCAACGGCTCGGGCGTCCCGAAGTCGCGAGACAAGTTCGCTCGGCACAGTGCTTGAATTCATGGGGATTACCGTCCTGGTGTTTTACGCGTCATGGAGTGTCTTGTCGACCCCTGTGACTTTGTCACTCGCAACGACAAGATGCATCGCATGCCACCGTCATTGACGGCTAATGGCTGCCCTAATGCCCCATCTCTGTCATCAACCCCGGCCGCCCGCCCAGCCCCATCGAGGCATCCAGCACGGCGCCGTGCAGCACGCGGCTGTGGGGGGTGAGCAAAAAGGCGATCAGTTCGGCAATTTCGGGCGGCTCGATCAGCCTTTGTTTGGGTAGGCGGGCCACAAAGGCCGCCCGCTCGGCGTCGCTCATGGCGTTCAGGGTACTGGCCTGGAACATGCCGGTGTTGGTGGCGCCGGGGCAGATGGCAAACACGTCCAACGGGGTGTGCACATGCTCGGCGGCGATCTGGCGGGTCATGAAGGCGACCGCGGCCTTGCTCATGCCGTCGGCCAGCCGGAAGTGCGGAAAAGCCGCCATGCCGCCACCCACTGAGCTGATGCTCACCAGCTTGGCGGCGGGCAGCTCTGCCAGGGCCGTGTCGCCCCACTGATCTCGCATTTGGGCCACAAAAAGCTGCGTCAGGGTCAGCGTGCCGGCGGCGTTGATGTGCAGCAGCAACTCGTCTTGCTGGGTGCTGTTGCTAGCGTAGTCGGCCACGGTGGCAGTGCCCACGGCCGCGTTGTTGACCAATGCATTCAGCCGGCCCCAGGTGGCCAGCACTTCGGCAAAAAACGCACGGATGGACGCGCTGTGCGCCAGGTTCAAGGGGTGCAGGCTGATGCGGTCGCCGTGTTCGCCAAGCTCGGCCTTGAAGGCCATCGCCTGCTCTGGCGTTTCCACCCCCTGCGCGTAGCTGGCGGCTACCGCCCAGCCGTCTTGCAGCAGCCGGCGCGCCGTGGCGCGGCCGATACCGCCCAGGGCACCGGTGACGATGGCGACTTGAGGGGTGAGGTGGGGCATGGTGCGGGGGTGCCTGTGGCAGTGGGTTAAGTTGCTGGGAGGATGCTGCTGGCCATCATAAGTGTGGTTTTGAGTTGATGACGCCCCGTCACGGGCCGTCCCCAGCGCTGAGCGCTATAGTGGCGCTGTGTTCGTCGCCTCCTTGGAGATGGTCATGACCCACACAGCCGAAGCCCTCAGTGCCCAAGTCGTCCAATTGACGCCCTCAGAACCATGGAAGTGGTGGAACGTATTTTGGACAGCCTGGATCAACCCGATTCAACGCTTGAATCGCTCTGGTCCAAAGAGGCCGATGACCGACTCGCCGCCTACCGGCGAGGTGAAATCAAGACCTTGGCTTTGTCAGAAGTCATCGCAAAGTACGCAGTTGCCAACAAACGTACCAAACTCGCAAGCCTGGCTATTGGCGCAACAGGCTGAACTAAAAATCGCTTGGGAGAGGTCGCCAGCCATGAACCCAACCCTTCACCTCTGCCTCGCCCTGCTGTTGCCCTGGGTCGCTGCCCACGCGCTGGCCCAAGAGGCCATGTCGCTGCAGCGGCAAGACCAGACAACCATCGCCGTGATGGCCTATGTGCCCATGGCTGGCGCTTGCCGGGGCGTGGCTGTCATCTCGCCCGGAGCAGGGGGTTCGGAGACCGGCTACAGCTACCTGGGCGAGGCGCTGGCTGGGCTGGGCTATTTGGCCGTGGTGGTGGGCCACCCGGAGAGCGGGCGGAGCGCGCTGCGCGAGCAGCTGCGTGGCAACGGCCTACGCGAAGGCCTGGCTGCGCTGATCACCGAGCCCGATGCCTACCGGGGCCGTTTCATGGACATTACTTCAGCGCGGCAGTGGGCGCAGGGCCGCTGCCAGGGGACAGATACGGTACTGGTCGGTCACTCCATGGGCGCGGCCACTGTCCTCATGGAGGCCGGTGCCCGCAACAAGCTGGGGCTGAGCGGCGCCCAAGCCTTCGGCGCCTACATCGCGCTCTCGCCACAGGGCGCGGGCTCGATCTTTCCGGCCAACGCATGGTCCGACCTGCAGCGGCCAGTGCTGTCCATCACCGGCACACGCGACGACGAACTCGGCGGCGGCTCCTGGCAGACGCGTACCGAGCCCTACCGCGACATGCCGCCAGGCTGCAAGTGGCTGGCCGTGGTCGACGGCGCCACGCACATGAACCTGGCAGGCCGTGGCCTGGCCCGCAACACCCAAGCCCTGACCACCCAGGTGATTGGTGACTTTCTGGACGGCGTTCACCGCGGTAATTGCCGCGCCCCAAGGGCGCACCCTGGCATGACGATGGCGTCGAAGTGAGGCTTGGGTAGAACCCTTAAACTACCGAACATGCATGCCGCCATCGCCCAACACTGCGCCGATATCTCTGCTATATGCAAGCGTTACCGGATTCGTCGCTTGGAGGTTTTTGGCTCTGCCGCTCGAGCAGATGATTTTGACGAGGAACATAGTGACGCCGATTTTTTGGTGCAGTATGAAGCGGATGTCAAGCCAGGCTTGAACAGCCTCTTCGGCGCCAAAGCCGATCTCGAAAGATTGCTGGGCCGCGGCGTGGACTTGGTCGAAGAAGGTGCAATAAGAAACCCCTACGTTCTGGCCAGCATCAACCGTCACCGAGAACCGGTTTATGCAGCGTGACCCACGCGCCTTATTGTGGGATGCGCGCGAGGCAGCGCATTCAATTCAGTCTTTTCTCGCGGGTATGGATGCAGCGGGTTATGCCGACAACGGCATGGCGCAAGCTGCTGTAGAGCGCAAGTTTGAAATCATTGGTGAAGCGCTCAACCAGTTGGCAAAGCTGGATGGCGCTATGGCTGCGCGGATTCCAGACTTGCCGCAGGTCGTGGCTTTTCGCAACCAGCTCATCCATGGGTACGCCAGTGTCAAGGTGAGCACGGTTTGGAATATCGCGCAAAGCTCCCTGCCGCAGTTGCTGAATGCCGTGCAGGCGCTATTGGAAGAACTCCAATAGCTTTTGCGCGCCGTTTTGAGGCTGATCAGCCAGGCCTCAAAGCCAACCCGCCGTGCAGATGCCGCACCGTGGTGTGGCCCTGGCTGTGCAGCCAGTGCGCCACCTGCTGGCTGCGGTTGCCGCTGCGGCAGACCAGCACCACGGGGGTGGCGCCGGCGCCAAACCACAGCGCATCGTGGCGTGGCAGCTCGCTCACCGGGGCGCTGACGGCTGTCCAGCGACCGTGGCGAAGGCCACCGCCCGCCTGCTGCTCGGCCACTTCACGCAGGTCCACCAGTTTGGCTGCCGGGTGGGCGCTCAAAAAAGCGTCCAGTTCATGCCAATGCAGCGTGCCGGCGGCCAATGCCCTCGCGTCCGGCGGGCTTGACACGCCAGGTACCGTCCAACCCAACGCGGTTGCGGCCTCCGGGGCCGCCAGCGCTTGGCCGCAGCGGGCAATGGCGTCGCAGGCCGCTGCCACTAGGGCCTCGCTGGTGAGCAGGCCAATCGACAGGCGCACCGCCGACTCACAGCGCCAGGTCGGCAGGCCCATGGCCACCAACACATGGCTGGGCTGTGCTTTGCCGGCGCTGCAGGCGCTGCCGGCGCTCACGCGCAGGCCGGCGGCGTCAAACACGTCCAGCACCTGTTTGCTGGGCAGGCCCGGCACCGAAAAATTGAGCGTGGTGGGCAGGCTGTGCGCCAGCGGGGTGTTGAACACGATGGGCGGAAAG
Source organism: uncultured beta proteobacterium (assembly GCA_903948045.1). Lineage (GTDB taxonomy): Bacteria > Pseudomonadota > Gammaproteobacteria > Burkholderiales > Burkholderiaceae_C > Rhodoferax. The sequence continues at coordinate 7,190 of CAJAXU010000202.1, forward strand.
GCACTGCGCAGGCTGCATACCAGCCGGTCGCGCAGGGCCTGCAGACCGGCGTGGCTGGTGAAGGTGGTGCCCTGCTGCAGCGCCTGCAGCACGGCACCCAGTGCGGCAATGCCAGGCATGTTCTCTGTGCCGCTGCGCCAGTTGCCCTCTTGCCCGCCGCCCACCACCAGCGGCGTGAACGGGGCATCCTGGCGCACGTACAGCAGGCCGGTGCCCTTGGGCGCGTGCAGCTTGTGGCCAGAAAACACCGCGTAGTCGATGCCATGGCGCGCCAGTTGCAGATCAAGCTTGCCCAGCGCCTGCACGCCGTCCACCAGCCACAGCGGCCGGCGCGTGGCAGCGGTAAGCGCTGCGGCAATGCCGGGCAGGTCGCTCACCACCCCGGTTTCGTTGTTGGCGGCCATGGTGCAGAGCAGGGCCGTGTCGGGGAGCAGCGCGCTCAGGGCGGCCAGGTCGTGCCGGCCCTCGCTATCCACCGGCAGGGCCTGCAGCACCAGCCCCAGCCCCAGTAGCTGGTTCCAGTGGGCCAGCGCCTCGGGCACGGCCTTGTGCTCGGTGCCGCCGTAAAGCAACAGGGTGCCAGTGGGCTGGCCGGCCACCCGCTGCGCGCGAACGGCGCACAGGGCCGACAGCACGGCGGTTTGGATGCCCTCGGTGGCGCCGCTGGTGAACAGCAGCGCGCCATCGCCCGCGCCAATCACCGCACGGGCCAGGGCGCGGGTGTGGTCCAGCAGTTGTTTGGCGACCAGGCCGTGCGAATGGCTGCTGCTGGGGTTGCCAAAGCACTGCGCCATGGCGGCGGTGGCGGCCGCCTGGGCGGCGGGCAGCACCTCGGTGGTGGCGTTGTTGTCCAGGTAGAGGGCGTGGGTCATGGCAATCAGTGTAAGAACCGGGCCAGACAAATTCATTCCATAATTCGCCTGAATCGGTATTTTTTTAGCATGTAATTCTTCAAAATATGGATTAAGGATAAAACCATGCTTGATCGCCTGGATTTGCAAATTCTGGATGCCCTGCAACGCGACAGCACGCTGTCCATGGTCGATCTGGGCGCCCGCGTGGGGCTGTCCAGCACACCCTGCTGGAAGCGCATCAAGCGGCTGGAAGACGCCGGCCTGATTGAGCGCCGGGTGGCCATCGTCAACCGCCAGGCCGTTGGCCTGCCGGTGACGGTGTTCGTCAGCATCCGGGCCGGCCAGCACGACGAGCAGTGGCTCACCCGGTTTGCCGCTGTGGTCAGCGCGCTGCCTGAGGTGCAAGAGTTTCACCGCATGAGCGGTGATGTGGACTATTTGCTCAAGGTGGTCACCACCAGCATCGAGGGCTACGACCGCTTTTACAAGAAGCTGATCGGCCTCGCCGAGATGGCGGGCGTGTCGTCGGCGTTCTCGATGGAGCAGATCAAAAGCACCACGGCATTACCGCTACTTTTTTTGTAGCTATCCAGCCATATACCACGGGGGCTAGAGGCCAATTTCTTTAGAATGTGCCATTCTCACGCTAAGCCGTCGGCGCAGTCCCTTAC
>CAJAXU010000203.1 GCA_903948045.1 uncultured beta proteobacterium
GGCAGTGGTTCGCCCGTGAGCATGGACTCATCCACCTCGGTTTGCCCAACCAGCAAGAGGCCATCGGCGGGAACCCGTTCACCTGGTTTGAACGCCAGTCGGTCACCCACCAGCACTGCGCCCAGCGGTACATCAACCTCACCATCGCGGCCCAGCAGATGGGCCACGGTCGGTCGCAGACCATGCAGCGCGCGGATTGCTGCAGTGGTTTGTTGCTTGGCCCGCGCCTCCAGCCACTTGCCCAGCAGCACCAGCGTCACGACCACCGCGGAACTCTCGAAATACAGGTGCACCATGGTGTCGGCGGGGGCACTCAACCACAGCCACATCGACAAAGCCCAGCCGGCACTGGTGCCGATGGCGACCAGCAAGTCCATGTTGCCGCTGCCGGCCCGAAGCGCATGCCAACCGGCGCGGTAAAAACGGGCACCCAGCACAAACTGTACCGGCGTGGCTAGCAGGCATTGCAGCCAGGCCGGCAACATTGGGGGCACGCCCAGCAGGCTGACCCACGTGGCTGGCAGTGCCGCCAACAGCATGGGCAACACCAGGGGCAAGGACAAGGCCAGACCCAGGGCGACCGGTGCAAAGCCCGTCCAAGCCGACGCAAGTGGCGCCTGCATCAGGGTGTCGGCGGCGCGGGGGTTCGTAGCCGGCGTCACGAATGGCGCGGCTGAGCCGCGCCTCAGAAGGACCATCTGGCCAGACCAGCACGCGGGCCGACTCGGTGGCCAGGTTGACGCTGGCTTGTTGCACGCCAGGCACTTTCAGCAGGGCTTTTTCTACCCGTGCGACGCAGGAGGCACAGGTCATGCCACCAATGCCGATATCCAGGCTGGCAGGTGTAACAGCCAATGTCTTGGCTGCTGAAGTGTCGGTTGCATTCATGGACCTAAGCCTAAACCTTTTACGGCGTGCCGCGCAAATTCTGCTAAAACGTTCTTGATGTCGCACAGGGAAGCACCGTGTTTGCCGTGCCAGACTGATGCCAAGGAGAATATTTTGTTGCACCTTTTTTCTGTTAGCGGAATGACATGCGGTCATTGCGAAAAAGCCGTGACTCGCGCCGTGCAGGCGCTCGACGGCCAGGCCACTGTCACGATCGATCGCACTGAAGGTCGGGTGCAGGTGGATTCAGAGCAGCCCTGGCAAGCACTGGCGCAAGCCATTCTTGATGAAGGCTATGCGGTGACCGCGCCACCTGCGGCCGGCTAGAACCGTTGAAGGCTGCTTGGTGCCGGCCAGTTCCGCAGCCAGGGGGAAAGGCTCCAGCGGGTCGGCATGTTCGGCGTCACCATGAGCTGGGACGAGATCGCCCGCAGCTTAAACTCAAGCACATGCGTCACCTCCTGATCATCAACCCCAACACCTCGGGCGCCGTCAGTGACCTGTTGCAGGGTCACGCGCAAAGCGCGGCTGGCCCCGACGTTCGGGTGCGAACGGTCACCGCACGTTTTGGCGCGCCTTACATCGCCTGCGAAGCCAGCTACGCCGTGGCTGGCCACGCCACGCTGGACGCCTGGGCAGCAGCCCTGACCGATGGGCAACCCGCGCCCGATGCCGTGCTGATTGGCTGTTTTGGCGACCCGGGGCTGCTGGCTTTGCGCGACACCAGCCGTGTCCCCGTGACCGGCCTGGCCGAAGCCGCGTTTGTGGAGGCCGCCGCTTATGGCCGCTTTGCCATCGTCACCGGCGGCGCGCGCTGGCAACCGATCCTGGGCCGACTGGCGCAGATGCTGGGCTACGGCGATAAATTGGCCGGCATACAGACCGTCACGCCGACCGGCGCCCAGCTCGCTGCGGACCCGGTGGCAGCTAGGGCCCTGCTGGCGGCGGCTTGTCAGACCGCCGTACGAAACTTCCAGGCCGATGCGGTCATTCTGGGCGGTGCCGGCCTGGCCGGCCTGGCGCAGGCGATCCAGCCGGGTGTTAGCGTGCCGGTGATCGACAGCGTGCTGGCCGGCACCCGCCAAGCGTTACTGGCGGCAGCTGATGCCCCCGCCAACGGGCACGGCCGCTTTGACGTGCGCTGGCAACAGGTGTCGGCTGAGATGGCCGGCCTGGGGCTGCCAGCCGCCTGAAGCGGGTCTCAGGCGACAAGCACCTCGCCACCCAGTGCCTCGATCAGATCGGGCAGCAACTTGCGCAACTCGCCCGTGGCGATCGCCACGTCGGCGTCAAAGCCGTCGGCCCGCTCGGCGCCAGAGGTTTCAAAGACACCCTCCAAAAAGGCCAGTTTCTTGAGTTGCAGGCTCTCTGTCAGCACAAACGAGACCCGGCCCTCCCAGGTCAGCGCCAGTCGGGTGGGCAGCTTGCCGGCCGCCACGTGCTGACGGACCTCTTCGGTGTCCAGCGCATGGCGGGCATAACGCACCACCGCGCGTGATTCATCGGCCGCCTTTAACTCGCATTCGCGGTCCACGCTGAAGCCGGCCGGCGGCTCTTGCGTGTCAAGCCACTGGGCCATGGCGGCCGTGGGCGAGATCTGGGTGTTGAGTAGGGTGATGGCGAAGCCATCCAGCGCTGCCACCAGCGCCGCCACGACCTCCTCGGCCCGGCCCTGGCTGGCGGCATCAATCACCAGCCAACCGGCTTCGCGGTCGATCCAGACCGTCATGCTGGCCAATTTGGTAAACGCCATGGGCAGCAAGGTCAGGCGGATGTCGTCTTTCAGGTCGCGCATCTCCTTTTTTCCGGGCTTGCGGCCGGTGCTGGCCTCGATCTGCGCTACCCGCTCTTCGGCTTTGCGGTTCACCACTGACGCAGGCAGGGCTCGGGTCTCGACCATCATCTTGAGCACCCATTGCCCACCCACCGACTCCACCAGCGGCCCCAGTGCCACGCCACGCGGCTCGACCCAGCCGGATGACTTTCCCTGGCTCGGCCCACAGGCGACAAAGCGCGTGGCAGTCAGCCGGTCTTCCATTTCCGCCAGGGTGGCAGACCAGCCGGCGCCGATCCGGTAAACGATCACATTTTTGAACACAAGCATCCTTCTTGACAATTGATTTGAGCGAGCCCGCGCCGATCATCCCATCAATTCGGGCTGGCTTTTTCATGAAACTTTACACAGGCTTAGCGCTGGCGCATGCTGCACTTACACAGGCCGCGCACACTGCCCCTCAGCCTGATGCCAATCTCTGCGCATCAGACCCAACCCAAAGGACATCACCATGACTTCACGCTTCAAACCCACCTTGTTGGCCGGCCTGTTGGCCCTGTCTGGCTTCGCAGCGCTGGCGCAAATGACGCCAGCGGGCGGCCACGGCGGCATGATGGCTGGCTCGGCTGACGGCATGCACCAGGGCATGTACCACATGAACCCAGCCCGAATGCAGGCCCGCATGGACCAGCATGCCGCGGCGCTCAAGGCCCGGCTCAAGCTCACACCGGCCCAAGAGAGCGCTTGGACCACGTTTGCCGCCGCGCACAAAATGCCGGCGGACATGATGGCCAAGCGGCCGGACCGGGCCGCCCTTGAGAAACTGACAACGCCCGAGCGGCTGGAGCGCATGAAGGCCCTGCGCAGCCAGCATATGACGGCGATGGACCAGCGTGACGAGGCGACCAAGGTGTTTTATGCGACGCTGACGCCCGAGCAACAAAAGGTGTTTGACGCTAGTGCTGTGCCGCACCATGGTCGCCCGAAAGCCAAGCCTTGAGTTTGACGATCGGTCGTCATTCCCGGCCATGACCGGGAATCCAGGACGGCATGGATCCCCGATCAGGTCGGGGACGACGAGGCTTAGAGCCGTATTTGACTCAAGCCATCAGTTTCTTCAGCTCACCGCTGGCGATCAGTTTGGCCAGGTCATTGGCGCCGCCGATCAGGGTGCCCTTGACGAACACCATGGGAAACGTTGGCCAGCCGGTCCACAGCTTGAGTGCATTGCGCTGGCGCCACATGCTGAAGTAGCTGCCGTAGTCGAGGTCATGGTGGGCCACCCCGGCGGCGTCCAGCGCTTTGCGCGCTTTTTTGGGGTAGGGGTTTGAGGCCATGCCGACCACCACCACCGCGTGTTGCGCCACCGCTGCCTGTACCTCTTTCACAATGCCGTGCTCGTGGCGGGCGACCTGTTCGCGGATGGCGGGGTGGATCTGGGCTTCGGCAAGAATGGGGCGGGGCATGTGCAGGTCCTGACGACAGTAAAGCGCTTGATTATGCAGTGGCGCCTGCTGCTGCCTGCTTGACGCAGATCAAGTCCGGCCGTGCGATCAAACTCTACACTTGACCCGGCCATGACCATCCCCCTAGCGCGTTTACCGGCGGTCCGCAGCCTGGACCTTTTGCGCCCCATGCATTGGTTGGTGCTGGCCTGGCGCGACATGGCGCATTGCGGCTGGATCAGCTTTGCCCACGGCCTAGTGCTTGCCCTGTTCGGCCTGGGAATTTTGGCGCTGGCACATGATCGGTTTTGGCTGATGGCCGGGGCCTTGTCGGGGTTTTTGGTGGTGGCGCCGGTGCTGGCCACCAGCCTGTATGCCTTGAGCCGCGCGTTGGAGCGCGGTGAACCAGCCAATGTCGGCTTGGTGCTCAAGACCTGGTTGAACTGGCAGAACAGCCACTTCAACAAATGGGGCAACGACTACTGGTGCTTGGTGCAGTTTGGCGCCTTGCTGGCGCTGGCCGGCACGGGCTGGGTGGTGACCTCGGCCGCTTTGATCACCCTGCTGGCACCGCTGCCGATTCAGACCCCACTCGACTTTGTCCGGCACGTGGTGTTGGCGCGCCAGGGCTTTTTGTTTGAGCTCTGGTTGGCGGTCGGCGGCGTGCTGGCCGCGCCGATCTTTGCCTCGACCGTCATTGCCATGCCGTTGTTGCTGGACCGGCGCGTGACGCTGCTCACCGCAGTGCTGACCAGTTGGCGGGCGGTACTGGTCAACCCGCTTCCCTTGGCGCTCTGGGCCACGCTGATCATGGGGTTTACGCTGTTGGGTCTGGGCTCGCTGCTGCTGGGCTTGATTGCCGTGGTGCCGATGCTGGGTCACGCCAGCTGGCATGCCTATCGGGATTTGGTCGATGTGTCGGGCCTGCCGCCGCGGGAGCCGGGCTGATGTGGGGTTACACCGAGGAACAAATCGCCGGCTTCGGCCTGACTTTTGGTGTGGGCGCGTTCATGCTCTACATGCTGTTCATCATTGGGCAACTGGCCTGGGAATCCAAGGCAGGCAAGTTCGGTACCTTTGTCATTTTTTTGGGCCTGGCTTTTGGCA
>CAJAXU010000204.1 GCA_903948045.1 uncultured beta proteobacterium
GACGTGGCCGGCCAGCCCACGCCTTTGTACCTGGAGGCGCTGTCGAACGGCCCGACGCTGGCCTTCAAGGACATGGCCATGCAGCTCTGGGCCAGCTGTTTGAGTACGAGCTGGCGCGGCGTGGCGAGCAGCTCAACATCCTGGGCGCCACCAGTGGCGACACCGGCAGCGCGGCCGAGTACGCCATGCGCGGCAAGAAGGGCGTGCGCGTTTTCATGACCAGTCCGGACGGCCGCATGAGCCCGTTCCAGCAGGCGCAGATGTTCAGCCTGATGGACGACAACATCCACAACATCGCCATCGAGGGCGTGTTTGACGACTGCCAGGACATCGTCAAGGCGGTGTCGAACGACCTGACGTTCAAGCACCAGTACAAGATCGGTACCGTCAACTCCATCAACTGGGCGCGCTTGCTCGCCCAGGTGGTGTATTACGTTGCCGGCTATTTCCAGGCGACCACCGCCGACACCGAACAGGTCAGCTTTGCCGTGCCCAGCGGCAACTTTGGCAATGTCTGCGCTGGCCATGTGGCGCGCATGATGGGCCTGCCGATTGCCCGCCTGGTGGTGGCGACCAATGAGAACGATGTGCTCGACGAGTTCTTCCGCACCGGTGTCTACCGGGTGCGCGGCAGCGCTGACACGCACGAAACCTCCAGCCCGTCGATGGACATCTCCAAGGCCTCGAACTTTGAGCGCTTTGTGTTCGACCTGCTGGGCCGCGATGGCGCGCGGGTGCGCGCGCTCTTTGGCGAGACCCTGGCGCGCGATGGCCGTTTTGACCTGCACGCCGACCCGCAATTTGCCCAGGCCGGCTCGCGCTATGGCTTTGCCAGCGGGCGCAGCAGCCATGCCGACCGGCTGGCCACCCTGCGCGACACCCATGCCCGCCTCGGGCTGATGATCGACACCCACACCGCCGACGGCCTGAAGGTGGCGCGCGAGCAGCTGCAGCCCGGCGTGCCCATGATCGTGCTCGAAACCGCCTTGCCGATCAAGTTTGCCGCCACGCTGGTGGAGGCGCTGGGCCAGGAGCCCGAGCGGCCGCCGGCCTTCATCGGCATCGAGGCCCTGCCCAAGCGCGTGACCCGGATGACGGCCGATGTCGGGGCGGTCAAGGCCTATATCCAGAGGCATTGCGCATGAAGGTGGTGGGTTTTGCCGGCTACTCCGGCTCTGGCAAAACCACGCTGGTGGAGCGGCTGATCCCGGTGCTGCGGCTGCAGGGGCTGCGGGTGTCGGTGGTCAAGCACGCGCACCATCGCTTTGATATCGACCATCCCGGCAAGGACACCTTTCGCCACCGCGAGGCGGGCGCCTTCGAGGTGGTGATCGCCTCCAACCGGCGGCTGGCGCTGCTGCGCGAATTCGAGCAGGAAACCCAGCTCACGGTGCACCAGCTGCTGGCTGAGCTGTATGAGGGCGTGGACTGGGTGCTGGTGGAGGGCTTCAAAGACTCCGACCTCTTGAAAATTGAGGTCTGGCGCTCAGACGCGAACAAACCGGCGCGTTATCCTGATGATGACTTTGTTGTGGCGCTGGCCACGGATTCGCCCCAAGCCCTACCTCAGCCCACGCTGCGCCCGGTGCTTGACCTCAATGACCCGGAGGCGATAGCGCGGTGGCTGGTCAGCAATCAGGCGCGCTTTGATTACCGTTCAGAGGTGTTTGTATGACCCTGCCACGCCCGCCACAGCCCCCCCTACGCCCGTTGGATGAGGCCCTGGCCGAATTGCTGGGTCATGCCCGGCCCCTGGTTGATGTTGAGGCGGTCTCGACCTTTGACGCCGACGGCCGGGTTCTGGCACAAGACCTGGTGTCGGCGCTGCAGGTGCCGCCGCAAGACAACAGTTCGATGGACGGCTATGCGCTGCGCTGTGCCGACCTGAGTGGCCTTAACCCAGCAAACCCGGTGCTGCCGGTGAGTCAACGCATTGCAGCCGGTGCCAGTGGCAAACCCCTGGTCGCCGGCACGGCTGCGCGGATTTTCACCGGTGCCCCGGTGCCGGACGGCGCCGACGCCATCCTGATGCAGGAAGACTGTGAACTGCTGGCCGCTGAGGGTGATGGTCTGCCGGCCATCCGCCTGCGGACCCTGCCCGCGCCGGGCCAGTGGATCCGGCGTGCCGGGGAAGACGTGCGCCAGGGTGCGGTGGTGCTGGCGCGCGGTGCACGGCTCACGCCGGCCTCGCTTGGTCTGGCCGCCAGCATTGGTTTGGACCGGCTGCAGGTGGCGCGCCGGCCGCGCGTGGCTTTGTTTTCCACCGGTGACGAGCTGGTGATGCCGGGCGAGGTGGCGCCCGCGCAGATGAAGCCAGGCAGCATCTACAACTCCAACCGGTTTTTTCTGCGCGCGCTCTTGCGCCGGCTCGGTTGCGAGGTGAGCGACCTGGGCATCGTGCCGGACCGGCTGGACGCCACGCTGGCCGCGGTGCAATCGGCGGCGCAGGACCATGACTTGATTCTGACCAGCGGCGGCGTGTCAGTGGGCGAGGAAGACCACATCAAGCCGGCAGTGCAGGCGCTGGGCCGGCTGGATTTGTGGCAAATCGCCATCAAGCCTGGCAAGCCCTTTGCCTATGGCCGGGTGCAAGACGCTCACTTCATCGGCCTGCCGGGCAACCCGGTGTCGAGCTTTGTGACCTTTTTGCTGCTGGTGCGCCCGTTTTTGCTGCAACTGCAGGGCGCCAGCCAGATTGCTCCTGAATCAATAGCGTTACCGGCCCATTTCACCTGGCCCAGAGCCGATAAACGTCGGGAATTTTTGCGGGCGCGGCGCAATGCGGCGGGCGGGTTGAACCTGTTTGACAACCAGAGCTCCGGGGTGCTGACGTCGGCGGTGTGGGGCGACGGCCTGGTGGACAACCCGCCGGGCCAGACCATTGCCCACGGCGACCTGGTGCGCTTCATCCCTTTTTCGGAGCTGCTGGCATGAAGGTTCAGATCAAGTACTTTGCCTCGATCCGCGAGGCCATCGGCTTCTCGGCCGAGACGCTGGAGACCGAGGCGCCCACGCTGGCGGCGCTGCGCGAAGCATTGATTGCCCGCGGCGGTGCCTATGCCGACAGCCTGGCGCATGGCCGGTCCCTGCGCATGGCGCTCAACCAGGTCATGAGCCAGGAGTCAGCCCAACTGAGCGAGGGCGCCGAGGTGGCTTTTTTCCCGCCGGTGACTGGCGGTTAGGGCCAGGCTGATGAACCCGACCCCGCCCAGCGCGCCGCGCGTGCGCATCCAGAGCGCTGACTTTGACCTGGCGCGCGAGATTGCAGAACTGCGCGCCGGTGATGGCCGGGTTGGTGCTGTCTGCAGCTTTGTTGGCACCGTGCGCGACCGCACGGCGGGCATGCCCGGCAGCATCAGCAGCATGGAGCTGGAGCACTACCCCGGCATGACCGAGGCCTCGATCGAGGCCATGATTGATGAAGCCCACAGCCGCTTTGATATGTTTGGGGCCCGTGTGGTGCACCGCATCGGCCTGCTGCAACCGCTGGACCAGATCGTGCTGGTGGCCGTGACCTCGGCCCACCGCGGCCAGAGCTTCCAGGCCTGTGAGTTCCTGATGGACTACCTCAAAACCCAGGCCCCGTTCTGGAAGAAAGAACAAACCGCCGATGGTGCCCGCTGGGTTGATGCCCGTGTCAGTGATGATTTGGCCTTGGCCAAGTGGGGCTTGACCTCACCGCAGGGCACCAATAGCGGCTGAACCGGCGTGCTGTTTGGGCCCTGACCTCGACGTCTTGCGGGGCATCCGGTCGTCTGGCGCCCTGCGACACAGCGCCAAACGTTGACCAGTATCAAGGGCTGGCTCAGCGTCCGGCTGTGCCCCTTGAAAACCCCGGCTTAAGCTTCAGTTGGTAAGCAATCGGAGGATTTCATGCGAATCGACAAACTCACCACCAAATTTCAGGAAGCCCTGGGCGAAGCCCAGACGCTGGCCTTGGGCCAAGACCACGCATTTATTGAACCGGCCCATGTGCTGCTGGCCATGCTGCGCCAAGACGAGGGCCCCAAGGCCCTGCTGCAGCGCTCGGGCGTGAACGTACCGGCGCTGATGACGGCGGCTGAAACCGCCATGAACCGGCTGCCGCAGGTGC
>CAJAXU010000205.1 GCA_903948045.1 uncultured beta proteobacterium
TGATTTCGGGCGACCCGGATTTAAAGGACGTGAAGTCCTACAAGGGGGTAGAAATACTCTCACCTGCTCAATTTTTCGAGCGTTTCAAGACCTGATCCCGCAACCAGTGGCCAACGCTACAAAAATAATAGCTATAAGCCCAATGAATACGGGGCTTAGAGCCTGATTTGACATAAAACATCAGAAAGCGCCGCTGGGCGAGCTTTAGCGTCTGTGCCCGAAGAAATAGAAGCGCTCGGGCAGCTCACGCCGGTCAGGCCCGATGGGCTTGAGCTGGAGGCCGTCGCCTACCAACTGAGTGGCAGGCATATCGACGACCTTGACGCGCTGCGCAAGTGGCTACCAGCGTCAAACCGCGTCCACCAGTTCCAGGATGGCAATGGCCGCCTGAGCCGTGTGTTAGAGACTTTGTTGCTCATTTTTTGAAATCATATTTATGTTGGTTTTTTATAAAATAAACTAACATATACGTCATGTCAAAACGATCCAATGCTGTTGATGCCATGCCAAACGCGGTACTGGTGCAGTTGCGCAAACTTGGGGAGGACCTGTCGGTGGCACGCAAGCGACGGCGTGAGCCGCTGAAAGCCTGGGCGCAGCGCATCGGCGTGTCCGAGCCGACGCTGGTTCGGATGGAAAAAGGGGACCCCACTGTGTCCATGGCGGTGTACGCGACAGCCCTCTGGCTGATGGGCCGAGTGCAAGCCATAGGCAACCTTGCAGCCCCGGAGCATGACCAAGGCGCCCTGGAAGACGCCGTACGCGTGGCCAAGGCGCGGGCCGTGCGCAAGCGCCCCTCGCTGTATGCTGGCGCAATGGCAGGCACTGACAAAACGGCAGGGTCAGGCAATCAGCTACCAACATGATCGAATTCGACCTGAGCCAATATACGCCCAGCGACACGCTTTACCTATGGTGGCTTGGCGCCCCCCAGGCCCCGCGGCTCATTGGCGAGCTGCGCCTGCTGCGTCAATCCAGGGGGGTGTCATTGCAGTACGGTCATGCTTGGCTGCAAAGCGGTTTTGCGCTCAGTGAGGATCTTCCGCTGCTGCGGCAAGAATTTCTGCCGACACACAAAGAAACCGCCGTCGGGGCAGTGGACGACGCGCGACCTGATCGCTGGGGTGAGCGTGTGATCCGTGTTTTGGACAAGCCGCCACGCCTGTCTGTACTGGATTATCTTTTTTACGCAGGGCACGAACGCTTTGGCGCGCTGGGCGTATCCGTGTCGGCGGATGCCTACATCACCCGCAGCCTGGGGCCGCTGCCACAACTGTCTAACGCGATGCAAATAGAGGCATTGGTCCACAAAATACTGGCCGGTGAGCCTGTAGCCGAAGCTGAGCGTCGACTTATTGCCCCAGGGGCCACACTGGGCGGCGCGCGGCCCAAGGCCTTGCTGGACCATGGTGGTCACCAATGGATCATCAAGTTCAATGAGCCTGGCGAAACCATCGACACCCCACTGGTGGAACATGCCACCATGACGCTGGCCGCGCTGGCCGGCATCCGTGTGGCAACGACGATGCCGCTGAAGATGCACAAGGGGCATGCGGTGGCGGTGCGGCGGTTCGACCGGGACGGCGGGGGGCGGCAGCACGCCCTGTCTGCGAGAGTGGCCCTCCACGCAGCCGGCGAACCCATGGGCTATCCGGAGCTGGCGCAATGGCTGCGCCGGCGCGGGGTTGCCGCCCAAAAGCTGAATGCACAACACATGCAAGAGCTGTTTCGCCGCATGGTGTTCAACATCTTGATGGACAACACAGACGATCACGAGAAGAACCACGCACTCCTGATGACTGAAAGCGGCGAATATGAACTCGCACCCGCGTTTGATGTGCTGCCTTCGGCACAAGCCTTGGGCTTCCAGCAGATGCGGGTGGGTGCGGCGGCAGCAGACGCCACGCTGGACAACGCATTGTCCGAGTCCGAACAGTTCGGCCTGAGAAAGTCACAGGCCGCAGCGCAGATTCAGGCGGTCTGCGCCGTCGTGACCGGCTGGAGGGCTCACTTCGCCAGCGCGAGCGTTTACGCCGCCGACATTGAGTCACTGTCTTGCCAGATTGATCGGCCGTTTTTACGGGATCAGCGACAGGCTGGCTTGTAGTCCCCGCCTCAGGCGCTGAAATTGTTGCGGCCGTAGCCTTATCGACCAGCGCCAATACGCTGGAGATTGGTAACCCGTTTCGGAATCGCGCAGGGCATTAAACGCCCTTGAAGACTGGTTTGCGCCGTTCAGCAAATGCTTTTCGACCTTCTGCAAAGTCTGCGCTTTGAGCGGTCAAGGATTCTCGTGCACGAAGTGCTGTCAAATCCATTTGGCCGGCCGAA
>CAJAXU010000206.1 GCA_903948045.1 uncultured beta proteobacterium
GTCTGCCTTGACCATGGCGTCGAACTCTGGCTCTGAGGCAAAGTAGTACTCGCGCCCGTGTTTCTCTTGGCCGCGCGGTGCGCGAGTGGTGTGCGAGACCGAAGGTTGCACATGGGAGTCAAGTTCAAGCAGTGCTTTGACCAGACTGGATTTGCCGGCCCCGCTGGGGGCCGCGACGACAAACAGATTACCGGGATAGTCCATGGAGCGCGCTTTTGGGAGCTGATGGGAGCTGGTGACGGGCGGGCCCTATTCTATGTTCTGCACCTGCTCGCGCATCTGCTCGATCAGCACCTTCATGTCCACAGAAATATGGGTCAGCTCCAGGGCGGCCGACTTGGAGCCCATGGTGTTGGCCTCGCGGTGCAGCTCCTGAATCAGGAAGTCGAGCCGTTTGCCGATTTCGCCACCCTTGCGGATCAGCCGGTCGAGCTCATCCAGGTGCGAGTTCAGGCGGGTGATCTCTTCGGCCACGTCAATCCGGATGGCAAACGCCGTGGCCTCGGACAGGGCGCGGTCCTGCGCCGCCTCGGGTAACACGGCGCTGTCGCCCAAAGCCATGGCCTCGGTCCAGCGTTCCATGAAGCGTTGGCGCTGTTGCGCCACCAGCTGTGGCACCAGCGGCACCGCTTGCGCCGCCAGCAGCCGGAGCTGCCCGATGCGTTCGAGCAGCATCACCGCTAGGCGGTCGCCCTCGCGCTGACGCGAGGCCAGCAGGGCGGCCAGGGCTTGCTCGGCCAGCGGCAGGATGTCGGCCAGGCCCAATGTGATCAGTGGCGCCTGTTCGCTGGCGGCCAGGCGGATGACGTCGGCCACCGACAGCGCGCCGGCCTTTGGCAGCCAGGCCATGACGCTGTCCTGCACATTGTTCAGGCGTTGCAGCAGGCGCACGCTAGGCTCGGGCAGCAGGTGCCGGCTACCGGTGTCCAGCGCCATGCGCACCTCGACCTTGCCGCGCTTGAGGCGGCCCACCAGCAGTTCACGCAGTGCCGGTTCATATTGGCGCAGTTCGTCCGGCAGCTTGAACGACAGATCGAGAAAACGGCTGTTGACCGCGCGGATTTCCAGCCCAATCTGGCTGGGTGGACTGTTTTTGGGCTCAGGTGCGCCGCTGTCCGGTGTGCTGCCGAGCTGGACGCTGGCGTAGCCGGTCATGCTGTAAACTGCCATTTGGCCTCTTTGATCCGTGAAACTCGCACGAGAATAACCCGGTTCAAGCGCATCACACGGCAGCCCGCTCAAAATTATGGCAAAGGTCACCCCCGCTCCGCTCCAGCCCGACACCAGGGTGGGCGCCTACCGTATCGTGCGCAAACTTGCTGCGGGCGGGTTTGGCGTGGTGTACCTGGCGCTGGATGGTGAGGGCCAGCAGGTTGCCATCAAAGAATACCTGCCTTCGTCGCTGGTCACCCGAGCACTGGGCGAACACGTGCCGCAGGTGCCCGCAGAGATGCAGTCGCTGTACCGGCTGGGCCTCAAGAGCTTTTTTGAAGAGGGCCGCTCGCTGGCCCAGATTGCCCACCCCAGCGTGGTGCGGGTGATGGATTTTTTCCCCGAGAACGACACCGTTTACATGGTGATGAATTACCTGGAGGGTGCCTCGCTGCAGGATTTCATCCTGACCGCGCGCCAGCTGAAAAAACCCAAGGTGTTCCGTGAGTCCACCATCCGGTCGCTGACCGAAGAGATTTTGCGCGGTTTGCGCATCGTGCATCAGCACCGCATGCTGCACCTGGACATCAAGCCCGCCAATATTTTGATCACCGATGACAACCGCGCTGTGTTGATCGACTTTGGCGCCGCGCGGGAGGTGCTGACCAAGGAAGGCAACTTCACCCGCCCGATGTACACCCCCGGCTTTGCCGCTCCGGAGATGTACCGTCGCGACGGTCTCATGGGCCCGTGGACCGACCTGTATGCCATGGGCGCCTGCATCTACTCTTGCATGCATGGTTTTCCACCCCATGAGGCGACGCAGCGCGTCACCGATGACCGCGCCGCCACTGCCCTGGCGCGGCTGCGCGGCACCTACTCGGACAACCTGATCGAGGTGGTGAGCTGGTGCATGGCGCTTGACCCGTTGGCGCGGCCGCAGTCGGTGTTTGAGTTGCAGAAGGTGCTGAGCCGCGAGGGCGAGCGGCGGTACACCCGCCTGAGCATGAGTGAGAAAATCCGGCTGCAGATTGACACCTTTGTGTCTGACACGCGCAAGCCCGCCGGTAAGCCCGCCTCTCTGGTGGGCAAAGCTGGCGCGCCCCTGGTTTAACCCCATTAGGATGGTCTTATGAGTGAATTTGTCCGAAGCGGCGCGCGCGCCACCGACCAACTGCGGCCGGTGCGCATCACGCGCGGCTACACCATCCACGCCGAGGGCTCGGTGCTGATCGAGTTTGGCGATACCAAGGTGCTGTGCACCGCCTCGGTCGAAGAAAAAGTGCCGGGCCACAAAAAAGGCAGTGGCGAGGGCTGGGTCACCGCCGAATACGGCATGCTGCCGCGCGCCACCCACACCCGCAGCGACCGCGAAGCCGCGCGCGGCAAGCAAAGCGGGCGCACCCAGGAAATCCAGCGCCTGATCGGGCGCTCGATGCGCGCCGTGTTTGACCTGACGCTGTTGGGTGAACGCACCATCCACCTGGATTGCGATGTGCTGCAGGCCGACGGCGGCACCCGCACTGCCGCCATCACCGGCGCCTTTGTAGCCGCGCAGGACGCGGTGAGCCGGTTGCTGGCCCAGGGCAAGCTGACACAGTCACCGATTCGCGACCATGTGGCAGCGATCTCTGTCGGCATCGTGCAGGGCCACCCGCTGCTGGACCTGGAGTACACCGAAGATTCGGCCTGCGATACCGACATGAATGTGGTGATGACCGGCGCCGGCCATTTTGTTGAGGTGCAGGGTACGGCCGAAGGCGCCGCCTTCAGCCGCCGCGAGATGGACGCGCTGCTGGCGCTGGCCGAGCAAGGCTGCCGCAGCCTGGTCATCTTGCAACAGCATTCGCTACTGAATAAATAGCAATAAACCTATATGGGACAAGGGCTGGAGCCGTATTTCATGCCCAGCCGACTTCGTCAGTTGGTCTTTAGCCCCATCTGGTCAATCAGCTGCTTGTACAGCCCACTGTCGGCGGCAATCTGCTTGCGAAAGGTCTCGCCATCAGCCACCGAATAGCCCAGGTTCTGCTTGTCCATGGCTTCTTTGACGGCTGGCTCGTTGGCCGTCTTGATCGCGATAGCGTTGAGCTTGGCCAACACGTCTGGCGGAATGCCTTTGGGTGCAGCCAAGCCGCGCCACGTGCCCATGGCCAGGTCGATCTTGCGCTCTTTCAGCGTGGGCACCTGAGCCAAGGCCCCCCCGATGCGCTGGTCAGCCAACACGGCGAGGGCGCGAAGCTTGCCGGATTGCACGAAGGCAAACACCTCGGACGGCGATGCGTTGACCGCGTCGATGTGCCCGCCCAGCAGCGCGACGACTGCTGGCGCATTGCCTTGGAACGGTACGTGCGTGAACGTGCTGCCTATCTTCTGTTGCAGCGCCGCTGCGGCCAGGTGCGAGACGCCGCCAGTGCCGGCATTCCCAAACTTCAGCGGATCTTTGGATTTTTTCGCTGCGTCGACCAAATCTTCGATGGTTTTCCATGGCGAATCTGCGCTGACCGTCAGTACCACCGGATCAGCGTTCAGGCGCACCAGCGGGGTGAAGTCGTTCTCGGGTGAGAACTTCGCAATCCCCATGTGCGGGATGATGGCCATTTCCACCGTCACCATGGCGATCTTGTAGCCGTCTGGTTTGGCCGCGGCGACTTCGGAAAGGCCGATACCACCGGTGGCACCCGGTTTGTTCAACACAGTGATGGGTTGGCTGGAATGCTTTTTGGCCGCCTCGGCGACCACGCGCGCCAGCACGTCGGTGCCGCCGCCTGCTCCAAAGGGCACGACCAACTCGATCGGCTTGTTGGGATAGTCGGCGGCACCTTGCGCGACGGCGCCGAGCGGCAGGGCTGCCATCACGGACGAGCCGATGGCGAGCGCCAGCAGTTTGCGGGTGGAGATCAGCAAGTTCATGGTAGTTGTCCTCGGGTTGCGTTGAAAAAAAGGGGGAAGGGGGATTGCTTTGGCTGCGCCGCTAAAGGCTCTCTGTCATCCTGAGCACAGCGACCATGCCGGGGTCATCCATGCCGACGGATTTCTCCGCGAACATGCGGGCGCGACCAATACGGTTGGGTTTGTGGCGAAATTCTTCGATGGCTGTGGCAACCGCTTTGCGGGCTACGGCAGCCAGGTCGTCTTGAGGCTGGGCTCGCGCCAGGGCCTGCGCGATCGCGTGCAGGGCGTCGATCATGGTCTTGTCGCCCAGGCTGGCGCCGCCGCGCACAGAAAGCCGTTGCACCGCATGCGACAGCAGTTCGGGTAAGGCCGCACGGTCCAAGCGCCTGCCGTCCAACCACTTGGCGGCAGCGAGCAGGCCGCTGGCGAACAGCGTGCCGAAGCTAGAACCAGAGGCGTCCGCGCAGGCCTGCGAGGCGCACTTCAATATGCCCTGTACGCTGTCTGGCGCGACAGGGAGCACGTTACGAACGTTGTGCGCGCATTTCTGCAAAGTCACGCCAAGATCACCATCGCCCAGTCGGCTGTCAAGCTCGTTGAGCTCGGGCGCTGCCCTGTCCATGGCAGCTGCCCATCGGTTGAAGGCATCCTTGAGGCATACGGCGTCCATGGCGCTCAAACCTTCCAGAAGGGGCAATCGGCCGGCGCCTGCAGCAGCCGCTCCAGCTCGCCGTCCAGCGGCATTAGTGTGAGCGACATACCGGTCATTTCCATCGATGTCGCATAGCGGCCGATCAGCGGCATCACGATCCGGATGCCGCGCTGGCCCAGCACCTCGGCGACGCGCCGATACACAATAAAGAGCTCTTCATGGGGCGTTGCGCCCAGGCTGTTGACCAGCACCGCTGTGCTCGCGCCTTTGGCCATGTTTAGCTCAGGCAGCAGCAGGTCCAGCATCTCGTCCGTCAACGCGTCGGCCGACTTCAGGGGCCCGCGCCAGATGCCGGGTTCGCCGTGAATTCCCATGCCGAATTCGATTTCCGTCTCAGCGATCTCGAACGACGCGCGGCCCGATTCCGGTACCGTGCAGGGCGTCAGGGCCACGCCGATGGTGCGGCAGGCGTCGGCGGCTTTTTGTGCGGCAGCGGTCACCTCGGCCAGGGATCCGCCCGCGGCGGCGCACGCCCCAGCGATCTTGAACGCGAACACCATGCCGGCCACGCCTCGGCGCTTGTCGCGTTCGGCGACGGATGCGCTGGCAACGTCATCGGCCACTCGAACCGTGTTGCACTTGAACGTGTCGGACGCCAGTTCTTCGATCGCCATCTCGAAATTCATGCGGTCGCCGCCATAGTTGCCGTAAAGCGCCAGCACCCCAGCGCCGCTATCGGCGGTCTGAAATGCGGATATGCAGTCGGCCACTCTAGGGCCGGCAAACACGTTGCCCACGGCGCAGGCGTCAAGCAGGCCGTCGCCGACATAACCCAAAAACACGGGTAAATGCCCTGAGCCGCCGCCAGTCACAATGCCGACTTTGCCCTGCACCGGACCTCTGGCACGCGCCACTACACGGGCGCTTGCCAGCTTGTAACTGGACGGATAGGCGGCGCACAGGCCGGCCAGCGTCTCGTCAACGTAGGCGGACGGCGCGTTGAGGATCTTCTTCATGGGAGGACAGACCCGAGGCTGTTGCCTGCCGGTCAGGCCATCAGCGGCTGCATCGCCGCCTTGATGGCCACCTTCTGCTGCTCGGTCACGCGCATCATGGGTGCGCGCGGCTCGAACATGCGCGTGCCCTGCAGGTGCTGGATGTACTTGATGCAGGCCGGCAGGTTGTCGTGACTCATCGTGTTCCACAGCGCATTGAGCTTGAAATGCAGGTCGCGTGCCGCCTTGTGGTCGTTGGCCTCCACCGCCTTCTGGATGCGCACGACGATGTGCGGTACCGCGCTGGTCAATGCCGAAATGGCGCCATGCATGCCCATGCAGAAGCCGGGGTACAGCAGCGCGTCGACGCCGGACAGCACCACGTTCTCGGGCTTGCAGCGCAGTAGCAGGTCGGAGAGGGACTTCAGGTCGCCGCCGCTTTGCTTCATGCCAACCACGCCTGGCACCTCGTCCATGATGCGCAGCATCAGGTCCACGCTCAGGTAATTCCAGGGGATCACGTTGTAGATCAGGATCGGCAGACCGGTAGCGTCGGAAATCGTACGGAAGTGCTCGATAGTAGCGTCAGCATCGGGCTTGAACAAATAGTGCACTGGCGTGACTTGCAAGGCGGTGACCTTCATGCCCTTGAGCATGTTCGCGCGCTCAATGGCGGCGCGCGTGCTCTGCACGATCAGGCCGGCCAAGAAAGGTACACGCCCCGCCGTGGCTTCATAGGCCTCCTGCATGACGGAAGAGAACTCGGCGTCTGTCAGTGTGTGTCCCTCGCCCGTGCTGCCGCCGGCCACCACGCCGTTGGCGCCGTTTTTGATGATGAAGTCGATTTGCTCGCGCAGTCCGCCTTTCACCAGCTCGCCTTTGATGTCAAACGGCATGGTGATGGGGGGGAGCACACCGGTCAACTGTTGACGAAGTGTGAGATTGGTATTTGACATAAGGGTCTCCAGTCGATGAAATTGAGCAAAAGTTCTTAATTTGTCCGGAATGCGAAATAATAGTCCGGAATATGATCGAATTTTGAAGGCGTGCCTGACCCTGGGCAATCAGTGTTTTCCCTGCGTGAATCCGGAATGGTGTGCGCCGGGTGCGCGGCGCGCTGAACGCGGCCCTCAGGGGGCGGGTTCGAAGCCGATCTGGCGTGATATCGAATCAGCGGTCTGAACCACCAGCGGTGCAAGGCTGGCAATCTTGGTATCCGTCATGCGATCGGCTGGGCCAGTGACGCTCACAGAAGCAAAGACATGGCCCGATGAATTGCGTATGGGCGCGGCCACACAGCGCACCCACACCTGATGCTCGGAGTCATCAATGGCGTAGCCGCGCTCTCGTATCGCGGCCAATTCCGTTCGCAGGCCTTCAGGGGTGGAAATGGTGGTGGTGGTGTAAACCTTGAGGCCGGCTGCAATCACCTGCTCAATCACCTCGGATCGCTGGAATGCCAGCATCGCTTTGCCGACGCCGGTGCAGTGAGCGGGCGAAGATTCGCCTGGACGAATGCCGCGCGACTGTCGTTCTGCAGGCACCTCACGCTCCACCACAATGACTTCAAAGCCGTTGAACACACCCAGGTGAGATGACTCGCCCGAGACCTCGGACAGCCGGTCCATGAAGGGTTTTGCCTCGCGCAAGATGTCCATATTGGCCAAGGCGATATTGCCCAATTCGAACAACCTTATGCCCAGCCCGTAGCTGCTTGAACGTGCATCCTGCTCGATGAAGCCGATCTCCTTCATCGCTGACAGCATTCGGTGCGCGGTTGGCCGCGGCAGACCTGCCAGAGTTGCTATCTGAGCCAGTGACAGGTGACGATTGACCGTGGAAAAGCACTCGAGGATGCCCATCATCTTGCCAATGGACTGAATGCGACTCTTGTCGTCTTTTGTTGTCGTTGAACTACTCGAAGTCTTCGGTGCTTTCATGGAGGGTCCCACTGACGTGAATTGACCTGCAGTATAGCTATTTGTCGAAATAAGTGTCCGGATTGCGGAATGAAACACTGCCCTCTGGGTCGGTCTGCTAAACGTATGACGTGCCCATCGACGTGGCGCCGCAGTTGGCAGCCACGCATCGGAGTTCCCGACTGTCCACTTATCTCTGGCGACGCCGATGTATTTCTGTGTTGAAGCAGATGCGAGGTACTCAAGTAAGCTCGGACTACTTATGCTGCTGCAGCTCAGCAAGTCAGGCCCGGCCCGGCCTTTTTTCCGATGGCCCGGCTCGGGGTTGAGCAATTGGCCCGGTTAACATCGATTTCATGAAAATTATCCTGGCCTCCAACAACCCCGGCAA
>CAJAXU010000207.1 GCA_903948045.1 uncultured beta proteobacterium
CTTCGCCGACGATCTGGTAAGTGACCCGGTCACCCGAGTCCTCATCTTCCAGTTGCACAGTGGCGCCAAACACCACCTTTCCGCCGGCGTCCAACCCAGCGGGATCAATGATCTGGGCCGCAGACAATTTGCCGTCGATTTCCTGAATTCGACCTTCGATAAAGCCCTGGCGATCCTTGGCTGCATCGTATTCGGCATTTTCACTGAGGTCGCCCTGGGCGCGGGCCTCAGCAATGGCGTTGATGACCCAGGGGCGATCAACGGTTTTTAGCCTGTGTAATTCCGCCTTGAGCTTTTCAGCGCCGCGCTTGGTGATGGGGATGGTAGCCACGTCTTGCTCCGTCAGGGGGATGGGGTTGATGCACAAAAGGAAACCGCCGAGCGTTGCCGGTCGGCGGTATTCTTGGAGAAGGATTATGCCGCGCCTGACGGCGCCGAATCAAGCCGATGCCAATTGGGCGTGCATTTCCTGCACCGAAATGACATCGAGCTGGTCCAGGTAGGGCATGCCCTGCACCGCCGCCTCGGCCCCAGCGATGGTGGTGAAGGTGGTGACGCGTGCCAGCAAGGCCGAGGTGCGGATCTGGCGCGAGTCGGCAATGGCATTGCGCCGCTCCTCCACCGTGTTGATGACCAGCGCAATCTCGTTGTTCTTGATCATGTCCACAATGTGCGGTCGGCCTTCGGTCACCTTGTTGACCACGCCACAGGGAACACCGGCTGCATTGATGGCAGCCGCGGTGCCCTTGGTGGCAAGCAGCGCAAAGCCCATGCCAGCCAGGGCCCGCGCCACCTCAATCGCGCGCGGCTTGTCGTTGTTCTTGACCGAGATGAACACCTTACCGGCCGGCTCGCCCTTAGCCGTCACCGGCCGGGGCAGCTTGGTACCGGCGCCCAGCTGCGACTTGACAAAGGCCTCGCCAAAGGTTTTGCCTACGCCCATGACCTCACCGGTGGATTTCATCTCCGGCCCCAGGATAGTGTCGACGCCAGGGAACTTGACGAACGGGAACACGGCCTCTTTCACACTGAAATACGGCGGCGTCACCTCGCCCTTGAGCCCCTGAGAGGCCAGGGACTGGCCAACCATGCAGCGCGCCGCCACCTTGGCCAGGGGGATGCCGGTGGCCTTGGAGACAAACGGCACGGTGCGGGAAGCGCGCGGGTTGACCTCCAGCACATAGATCACGTCCTGGCCATCGATGTTCTGGATGGCAAACTGCACGTTCATCAGGCCCACCACGTTCAATGCCTGCGCCATGGCCGCGGTCTGGCGTTTGATCTCGATGATGGTCGCGGCACTCAGGCTATACGGCGGCAGCGAGCAGGCCGAATCGCCGCTGTGCACGCCCGCCTGTTCGATGTGCTCCATCACGCCACCGATGAAGGTGCGGCCCGGTTCGCCATCGGTGCCGGCATCGCGCAGGCAATCGACATCGCACTCGATCGCGTCGTTCAGGAAACGGTCCAGCAAGACGGGTGAGTCATGGCTGACCTTGACCGCTTCGCGCATGTAGCGCTCCAGATCGCGCTGCTCATGCACGATCTCCATGGCGCGGCCGCCCAGCACATAGCTCGGGCGCACCACCAGCGGGTAGCCCAGCGCCGCCGCCTTCTCCAGCGCCTCGGGCTCAGTACGGGCGGTGGCATTGGGTGGCTGGCGCAGCTTGAGTTCGTGCAGCAGCTTCTGGAAGCGCTCCCGGTCCTCTGCCGCGTCAATCATGTCGGGCGAGGTACCGATGATGGGCACGCCGTTCGCCTCCAGATCGAGCGCCAGCTTGAGCGGGGTCTGGCCGCCGTACTGCACGATCACACCAAACGGCTTTTCCTTGTCCACGATTTCGAGTACGTCCTCGAGTGTCAGCGGTTCAAAATAGAGGCGGTCCGAGGTGTCAAAGTCGGTCGACACGGTTTCCGGGTTGCAATTGACCATGATGGTCTCGTAACCATCTTCCCGCAGCGCCAGCGCCGCGTGCACGCAACAGTAGTCAAATTCAATGCCCTGCCCGATCCGGTTCGGGCCGCCGCCCAGCACCATGATCTTCTTGCGCGTGGTTGGCGCGGCCTCGCACTCGCTGTTCTCGGCCTCATAGGTCGAGTAAAGGTAGGCGGTGTTGGTGGCAAATTCGGCAGCACAGGTGTCCACCCGCTTGTAGACCGGGCGCACGCCCAGCGCCCGGCGCCGGTTGCGGATGACGGTGTCAGTGGTTTTGAGCTGGCGCGCCAGCCGCCGGTCGGAAAAGCCTTTTTGCTTGAGCGCGCGCAGCGTGGGCGCGTCAATGGCGTCCAGGGTGGTGGTTTCAAGCTCCAGTTCGATCTTGACGATCTGCTCGATCTGGGTCAGAAACCAGGGGTCGATCTTGGTCAGCGCAAACACCTCGTCCACGCTCATGCCTTGGGCAAAGGCGTCGCCCACGTACCAGATGCGCTCGGGGCC
>CAJAXU010000208.1 GCA_903948045.1 uncultured beta proteobacterium
CAGGCGCTGGTGCACAAGCCGCCGGTGATCGTGCTCGACGAGCCCACCGCGGGCGTCGATGTCGAGCTGCGCCAGACGCTGTGGCAGTTCATCGCCCGCCTTAACAAGCAGGGCCACACGGTGCTGCTGACCACCCATTACCTGGAAGAGGCCGAGGCCCTGTGCGGCCGCATCGCCATGCTCAAGGCTGGCCGCGTGATTGCGCTCGACCGCACCAGCGAGTTGCTGAAGGCGGCCTCGGGCAATGTGCTGCGCTTCAAGATCGATGGCGAGCTGCCGCCCGCACTGGCTCAACGCGCCCGAATCACCGGTCGCATCGTGCAGTTTCCGGCGCGCGACGCGCTCGACATCGAGACCTACCTCGGCGCCGTGCGCCAGGCCGGCCTGCTGGCGCAGGACATCGAGGTCCGCAAGGCCGACCTCGAAGACGTCTTTCTGGCGCTGATGGGCCAGCAGCACGAGGGCGGGGCCGCGGCCACGCCGGCACCATGACCGGCTGGCGCACCCTGCTCTACAAGGAAGTGCTGCGCTTCTGGAAGGTCAGCTTCCAGACCGTGGCGGCACCAGTGCTGACCGCCGTGCTGTACCTGCTGATCTTTGGCCATGTGCTCGAAAACCATGTCAAGGTCTATGACCGAATCAGCTACACCGCCTTTCTGGTGCCGGGGCTGGTCATGATGAGCGTGTTGCAAAACTCATTTGCCAACAGCTCGTCCTCGCTGATCCAGAGCAAGATCATGGGCAACCTGGTGTTTCTGTTGCTCACCCCCTTGTCACATTGGAGCTGGTTCTTTGCCTATGTTGGCTCGTCCGTGGCGCGCGGTCTGGTGGTCGGTTCGGGCGTGTTTTTGGTCACCGCCTGGTTTGCCGCACCGGGCGTGGTGGCGCCGCTCTGGATCCTGGTGTTCGCCGTGCTGGGCGCCGCGCTGCTCGGCACGCTGGGGCTGATCGCCGGCCTGTGGGCCGAGAAGTTCGACCAGCTCGCCGCCTTCCAGAACTTTGTCATCATGCCCATGACCTTCCTGAGCGGCGTGTTTTACTCCATCCATTCACTGCCGGCGTTCTGGCAGGGCGTGAGCCACCTGAACCCCTTCTTTTACATGATCGACGGCTTTCGCTTCGGCGTCTTCGGCCAGAGCGATGTCTCGCCCTGGCTCAGCCTGGCCATCGTGGGCGTGGCGCTGGGAAGTGCCAGCGCCCTGGCCGTGCACCTGCTGCGCATCGGCTACAAGATCCGCAGCTGACGCACCCTCATTCGGACACCACCCATGACTGCAGACCAACTCAAGACCCTGATCGCCGCCGGCCTGCGCTGCGAGCACCTCGAACTCGAAGGCGACGGCCGTCACTGGTATGCCACCATCGTCTCACCTGAGTTTGAAGGCCAGCGCCCGATCCGCCGCCACCAGCAGGTCTATGCCACGCTGGGCGCCAAAATGCACACCGACGAGGTGCATGCCCTTTCGATGAAAACCTTCACCCCGGCCGAATGGGCCGCCCAGCAGGCCTGAGCGGCGCACCCAGCTATGGACAAACTACGGATTCGCGGCGGTCGCCGACTGCAGGGCGAGATTGAAATTTCCGGCGCCAAGAACGCTGCGCTGCCCGAGCTGTGCGCCTGCCTGCTCACCACCGAGCCTGTGACGCTGCGCAATGTGCCGCGCCTGCAGGACGTGGCCACCATGCTCAAGCTGATCCGCAACATGGGGGTGCAGGCCGAGCGCGCTGACGACGGCCTGCTGCACCTGAATGCCGGCCCACTCCACACGCCCGAAGCGCCCTATGAGCTGGTCAAGACCATGCGCGCCTCGGTGCTGGCGCTGGGGCCGCTGCTGGCGCGTTTCGGCCATGCCAAAGTGTCACTGCCGGGCGGCTGCGCCATCGGTTCGCGCCCGGTGGACCAGCACATCAAGGGCCTGAGCGCCATGGGCGCCGAAATCAAGGTCGAGCACGGCTACATGGTGGCGCGCCTGGCGCCGGGCCTGACGCGGCTGCGCGGCGCCCGCATCGCCACCGATATGGTCACCGTCACCGGCACCGAGAATTTTCTGATGGCCGCCTGCCTGGCCGACGGCGAAACCATCCTGGAAAACGCCGCGCAAGAGCCTGAGATCCCCGACCTGGCCGAGATGTTGATCGCCATGGGCGCCCGCATCGAAGGCCATGGCAGCAGCCGCATCCGCATCCAGGGTGTGGCCCGGCTGCACGGCGCCACGCACCAGGTGGTGGCTGACCGCATAGAGACCGGCACCTTTTTGTGCGCCGTGGCCGCCACTGGCGGCGACGTGCTCCTGCGCCACGGCCGCGCCGAGCATCTGGAAGCGGTGGTTGAGAAGCTGCGCGACGCCGGCGTTACCGTCACCCCACTGGCTGACGGCATCCGGGTGCAGGCCAACGGCCGGCTGAGCGCGCAAAGTTTTCGCACCACCGAATACCCGGGTTTCCCGACCGACATGCAGGCCCAGTTCATGGCCCTCAACGCGGTGTCGCAGGGCACCGCCAAGGTCACGGAAACTATTTTTGAAAACCGCTTCATGCACGTTAACGAGCTGGTGCGTCTGGGCGCCAACATCCAGATCGACGGCAAGGTGGCGCTGGTGGAGGGCGTGCCGCAGCTGTCAGGCGCCACGGTGATGGCGACCGACCTGCGCGCCTCGGCCAGCCTGGTGATTGCTGGTCTGGTGGCCGACGGTGACACGCTGGTCGACCGCATCTACCACCTGGACCGCGGCTATGACCAGATGGAGAGCAAGCTGCGCGCCCTGGGCGCTGACATTCAGCGCGTCAAATGATCACCCTAGCCCTGTCCAAAGGCCGCATCTTTGAGGAGACCCTGCCGCTGCTTCGTGCTGCCGGCATCGAGGTGCTGGACGACCCCGACACCTCCCGCAAACTGATTCTGGACACCAACCAGCCCCAAGTGCGCGTGCTGGTGGTGCGCGCCACCGACGTGCCCACCTATGTGCAGTACGGCGGCGCCGACCTGGGCATCACCGGCCGCGACACGCTGATCGAGCACATCGCCGCCTGGGGCGGCAATGCCGGCGCCGCCGGCCTGTACCAGCCGCTCGACCTGGGCATTTCGCGCTGCCGCATCAGCGTGGCGGTGCGGGCCGACTTTGACTACGCCCATGCCGTGCGCCAGGGCTCGCGGCTGCGGGTGGCCACCAAGTACGTGGCCATTGCGCGTGAGTTCTTTGCCACCAAGGGCGTGCACGTGGACCTGATCAAACTCTACGGCAGTATGGAGCTCGCGCCGCTGGTGGGGCTGTCGGACGCCATCGTCGATCTGGTCAGCACTGGCAACACCCTGCGTGCCAACCGGCTGGTCGAGGTGGAGCACATCATGGACATCAGCGCCCGCTTGGTGGTGAACCAGGCCGCGCTCAAGCTCAAACAGGCGCCAATCCGCGCCATCATCGACGCCTTTGCCGGCGCCATCCGCGCCTGAACGCAGCGTTGAGATTGCTATGGAATTGGTAGCTAATCCCCTATATTTATCAACGGCTAGCGCCACTTTTGAGTCTGATTTTCAGGCCCGGCTGCACTGGTCTGATCAGGCTGACGCCGCCATTGAGCAGCGGGTAGCGGAGATCCTGGCCGACGTTCAGCTGCGTGGCGACGCCGCAGTGCTTGAATACACCCGCCGCTATGACGCTCTGGACGTGCCCAGCGTGGCGACGCTGGCGCTGTCCCCGGCCGAACTGCGCCAGGCCTTCGACGCCATCCCCAACGCCCAGCGCCAGGCGCTGCAAGCCGCCGCGCAACGGGTGCGCAGCTACCACGAGGCACAAAAGCGCGCTACCGGCCAGAGCTGGCAGTACCGTGATGCCGACGGCACCCTGCTGGGGCAGAAGGTCACTCCGCTGGACCGCGTCGGCATCTACGTGCCGGGCGGCAAGGCGGCCTACCCCTCGTCGGTGCTGATGAACGCTATTCCGGCTCAGGTGGCGGGCGTGGCCGAGATCATCATGGTGGTGCCCACACCGCGGGGCGAGAAAAACCTGCTGGTGTTGGCGGCGGCGCACCTGGCTGGCGTGCACCGCGTGTTCACCATCGGCGGGGCGCAGGCGGTGGCCGCGCTGGCCTACGGCACCGCCACCGTGCCGAAGGTGGACAAGATCACCGGCCCGGGCAATGCCTATGTGGCGGCCGCCAAGCGACGTGTCTTTGGCACCGTGGGCATCGACATGATCGCCGGCCCGAGTGAAATTCTGGTGCTGGCCGACGGCAGCACGCCGCCCGACTGGGTGGCGATGGACCTGTTCTCGCAGGCCGAACACGATGAGTTGGCACAAAGCATCCTGCTCTGCCCTGACGCCGCCTACATCGCCGCGGTGCAGGCCAGCATCACGCGCCTGTTGCCCGAGATGCCGCGCGCCGCCATCATCGCCCGCTCGCTCAACGACCGTGGCGCCCTGATCCTGACCCGCAGCATGGAAGAGGCCAG
>CAJAXU010000209.1 GCA_903948045.1 uncultured beta proteobacterium
CCCAGCTGTGGGAAACCACCATGGACCCCACCGTGCGGCGCCTGCTGCGTGTGCAGATCGACGACGCCATCGAAGCCGACCGCGTCTTCACCATGCTGATGGGCGACGACGTGGAGCCGCGGCGCGACTTTATTGAGACGAATGCGCTGAGGGCGGGGAATATTGACGTTTGAGGCGTTTATTCGCTCGAAGGAAAACAACGACTTCAATAAGTCGTTGTTTTTATTGATTTTTTAATCTTTACCATGGTTGTTATCTTCGAGTACAGATAACAAAGATAACTCAACACCTGCCCCGTTCGGCTTGGTGTACGCCATGTTCCGCTTGGCAAGGCCTGGTACGGGCATCAAAAGCCCTTGCTCACGCCAGGCTGCCAATAGCTTCGATGCTTTTAGCGTGTCCACCCTAGCAATTCGGACGACATTGGCATTGGCAATCGATCCGTGGCGATCAATCCAGTCACTGACCTCATCCCAGGCGGTGGGCCTCTTCAAGTTAAAGAGGGTGACGGTCACACTCTCCACGGCTGCCTCGGTGTTCTGCTTGTACTGGGGCGGGTACAACTCAGCCAATGCCATTTCAGAGAACATCATCCGGACGCCTTCCCCCGCATCGATGTTCGGTGCGACGGGAAATTCGCGCAAGTTGCTGGCTATCAACGGATTGCGCGCTCTCGACCCCGACCGGGCGATATTGGCCGGCGTGATGTTGCCGGGCAGCAAGCCGGGACTTTCCACTTCGACACGGTCGTCAAAGATGCGGACAAAGATATCGCGGTTCAGCCGATAGTCACGGTGAATGACGGCATTCACGATCGCCTCTTTCACAACCCGCTCGGGATAGGCATGAAGCGTCTTAAACCCGCTGCTGCTCAGGGTTAGCCCTTGCGCAAGTTCATCCATCACCAGCCTGACCGCTGCATCGATCTGATCAATCAACGGGCCGCGGATTGTCTTTGCCGCCTTGCGTAAGTTGGGGGTAGCTCCGCTCAAAACCTGTTTGCCGTCGTACACCATCACACGCACATCGGCACGGCTGTCAAAAGCCGCCAGCAGGCTACCTGGCTCGTCCGAAAACAACAGCACGGCGGCTCGCCTCGGATGAACCATGCCGTCCACCTCTTCAGCAAGACCAATGCGCAAAAGCTGGTCTGCAAAGCTACCGGATAACGGGCCGCGTGCCTCGGCAAAACGCTTCCATGCCGTGGTTTGCAGCCGATCAAGGGCTACCGCGACGGGCTCGCTGCTCGCGCTTCGCGCCCCACGCCGGTACAACAGCTCAGTACTTTCCGCCGCACTCATAGGCCGATTACCAGCTTCCATGCGCGTGAAGGTGCCACTGTTCAAGATGGAGTGCACATGGCTGCTGCGACCCACATGCATTAATAACAGATGGCCGTTCTGCCCTTTGGCTGGGCCATTGTGGAGACGGCACGACACCGCAACCATACGCACCGTGCTGATGGCGGGAGAAAACTCCGTCAGCAGCTTGCGCCGCAGTTCATCCACTGCCTCGGGATTTTCTTCCACACCAAACAACCGGGCATCGCCCTTGAACTCCTTCAGGTCCGCCACACCCAGCACTAGCGTACCGCCGTCGGTGTTCGCCAAAGCGCAAACCGTTTCCAGCGCCTTGCCCACCATCTTGCCGCTGACGCGCTTGAACTCGAGATGGCGTGATTCACGCGTCGTGATGAGCTGTTGCACGAGGGCGGCGTTATCGATGGCCGCATTGGGAGTCAAATTCATGGCGTGTCTCTACTCAAGCAGCGACAGACGCTACCAGCTCCTCGGCCAGACGGGCCTGCACGGACTGACGGTCGGCTAGGCGCTGGCGCAGGTCGGCGCACAGGGCGCGCAAGGCGGCTACGCGGGCGACTATGCGGGCTTGTTCGGCAAGGGGTGGAAGCGCAACAATGCCACTACGAAGCTGACCAAGTGAGATGAAAGACTGTACAGCACCTGCCGCACGCTCTTTCATACCCGCAGCCTCAGTCTGTAAAACGAGCAAAAGGTACGAC